>NZ_JAYGHD010000004.1:0-67476 GCF_034932245.1 Nostoc sp. UHCC 0251 | reverse complement strand
GTCTCTCTCCTTTTAGGAGAGAGATTTAGAGAGAGGTTTTCCAGATGCCGTGAAACATCTCATGCAGGTAAACCCAGACGCGCGAGACTTTTGGCTTTTTGCCTCACTATTTTAGGTTTAGGCGGGTTGGGGTATCTTGTCTGCGTAAATCCTATTAGTATTACCCGCATACTATCGTTGATGAGCAACACTAATAGCGATTGTCCCAATATTACCATTTGGCAAAGTCCGTTCATAACAGTGTTTTCGTTTTAAATTAGAAATATAGGTAATGGATTATAACGATCGCCAATTACCAATCCAAAATTGCCATTGGAGATACACGCGAATATACGCTGAGAATGCTTCGATAATTAGGGACTAAGGGCTAGGAATTAGTTATTAGGGAAGAGTTTTTCCAATCCCCAATCCTCAATCCCCAGTCCCCAACACCCAATCCCTAAACTAAAAATCAAAATTCCAAGATTATAAAGATGCAACCTACAGATCCAAATAAATTTACTGATAAAGCCTGGGAAGCGATTGTTAAATCTCAGGATATAGTCCGTGCTTATCAACAACAGCAACTAGATGTTGAACATTTAATTATTGCCCTGTTAGAAGAACCCACTAGTCTAGCCATACGTATTCTGGCTCGATCTGAGGTCGATCCAATCCGCTTGCAGCAGCAGCTAGAAGCCTTTACCCAACGTCAGCCCAAAGTTGGGAAAAGCGATCAGCTTTACCTTAGCCGCAATTTAGATATTTTACTAGACCGAGCCGAGGAAGCTAGAGCTAGGATGAAAGACTCCTACATTTCTGTGGAACACATACTTTTGGCCTTTGCTGAAGACGATCGCGTTGGACGAAAGATCCTCAAAGGCTTTACTGCGGATGCAGCTAAACTAGAAGCTGCTATCAAAACCATTCGCGGTAGCCAAAAGGTGACAGATCAAACCCCAGAATCCCGCTATGACGCCTTACAAAAATTTGGCAGAGATTTGACAGAACAGGCAAAATCTGGAAAACTCGACCCGGTGATTGGGCGGGATGACGAAATTCGGCGGGTAATTCAAGTATTGTCTCGTCGTAGCAAAAATAACCCTGTACTCATTGGTGAACCTGGGGTAGGTAAAACTGCGATCGCAGAAGCATTAGCACAGCGAATGGTAAATGGTGACGTTCCCGAATCTCTAAAAAACCGCAAACTCATTTCTTTAGATATCGGTAGTTTGATTGCTGGGGCAAAATTACGAGGAGAATTTGAAGAACGCCTGAAAGCTGTCCTCAAGGAAGTTACAGAATCTAATGGTGACATCGTATTGTTTATTGACGAACTACATACCGTAGTTGGTGCAGGTTCCACCCAACAAGGGGCAATGGATGCCGGAAATCTGCTCAAACCCATGCTGGCGCGGGGAGAACTGCGTTGTATTGGCGCTAGTACCCTAGACGAGTTCCGCAAACACATTGAGAAAGATGCTGCTCTAGAACGTCGCTTTCAGCAAGTATTTGTCGATCAGCCAAGTGTGGAAAATACTATTTCCATTCTGCGGGGATTGAAAGAACGTTATGAAGTGCATCACAACGTCAAAATTTCTGATTCGGCGTTGGTAGCAGCAGCAACTTTGTCAGCACGTTATATTAGCGATCGCTTCTTACCAGATAAAGCCATTGATTTGGTGGATGAAGCCGCCGCACAGTTGAAAATGGAGATTACCTCCAAACCAGCTGAATTGGAAACCATTGATCGCCGCCTCATGCAGTTAGAAATGGAAAAACTGTCATTAGCTGGCGAAGAAAAGGGTACTCCCCAAACGAAAGAACGTTTGGAGCGCATTGAGCAAGAAATTGCCGATTTAACGGAAAAACAGCAAATATTTAATGAACAATGGCAAGGCGAAAAGCAGATATTGGAGGCGATAAGCGCCTTAAAGAAAGAAGAAGATGCGCTGCGAGTGCAAATTGAACAGGCGGAACGTGCTTATGATCTAAATAAAGCTGCCCAACTGAAGTATGGCAAATTGGAAGGAGTGCAGCACGAGCGCGAAGCCAAAGAAGCGAGCCTTTTAGAAATTCAAAACCAAGGTTCCACGTTGCTGCGAGAACAAGTCACTGAAGCCGATATTGCCGAAATCGTTGCCAAATGGACAGGAATTCCCGTCAATCGCCTGTTGGAATCGGAACGACAAAAATTGCTGCAATTAGAAAGTCATTTGCATCAACGAGTCATTGGGCAAGAAGAGGCTGTAGAAGCGGTAGCCGCCGCAATTCGCCGCGCTCGTGCGGGGATGAAAGATCCCTCTCGCCCCATTGGTTCATTTTTGTTCATGGGCCCTACAGGTGTAGGTAAAACCGAACTCGCCCGTGCTTTAGCTCAGTTTCTCTTTGATTCTGATGATGCCATCATCCGGCTTGATATGTCGGAATATATGGAAAAGAATTCTGTCATGCGAATAGTTGGTTCTCCTCCAGGCTATGTAGACTCTGAAAGGGGAGGGCAACTGACTGAAGCTGTTCGTCGTAAGCCTTACTCTGTAGTGTTGTTAGATGAAGTTGAGAAAGCTCACCCAGATGTATTTAACATATTTCTGCAAATGTTGGATGATGGTCGCATTACTGATGGATTAGGGCGTACAGCAGATTTTCGCAACACTGTGATTGTCATGACCAGTAACATAGGTAGCGAACATATCCTAGATGTATCTGGTGATGATTCCGAGTATGAAATGATGCGGAAGCGAGTAATGGAAAACTTGCGATCGCATTTCCGCCCGGAATTTCTCAACCGCGTTGATGATATTATTCTCTTCCATACCCTAAATCGCACCGAAATGCGGCAGATCATCCGTATTCAACTCAAGCGGGTAGAAAATCTCCTCCGTGAGCAAAAAATCTTCTTTGAGATATCCCAAGCAGCTTGCGATCACCTTGTCGAATCAGGCTATGACCCAGTTTATGGTGCGCGTCCACTCAAACGGGCAATTCAGCGAGAAGTAGAAAACCCCCTCGCCACCAAGTTATTGGAAAATACTTTTATCTCTGGAGACACGATTATCATTGACAAAAATGAAAACGGTCTGTCTTTTAGCAAAAAAGCGCTGGTGAAGGTATCAATCTCGCCAACTACTGTCAAGTTGGTTGAGTCAGCACCAGAATCGTAAAAGTCAAGATACCGACAACCCCTTATCCTGCGGAGACGCTACGCGAACGGGGAAGTCAAAATTTTTTTTTATTTCTGGTCAATAGTTTTGAGAGGTTAGTGGTGTTCAGATCCCCGACTTCTTGAAGAAGTCGGGGATCTAGCAGCCCCGCAAAATGAATTGGACAGACCACTAGTTTTTACTGAAGCACAGCTATTACTGGGTAATTCATAATACAGCGACTAAAATAGCAAGAGCAGATTTACTGTCCTGGAGGCTCCTATTATGAAAGTAATTCAAGCTCTTGCTCGTTATTTCCCAGATAAATGTGGTGGTATTCAAGTAAACCTCACCGAGTTACTGCCAGAATTGCGTTTGCATGATATTGACATCCAGATAGCAGCAGCTAGTAACGGTTCCCAAAAAGAAGAAACTTATAAATATAACGACGTAGAAGTTTATCGATATCCTATATTTCCTGCACCCAAAACAGAACCAAATCATGGACAATTTCCGCATGGGAAATTTGAGTATTTCGCTAATTGGTTAACTAAGCAAAAAGCAGACATATATCATCAGCACCATTGGGAAGTATATTGTGGGTTGCCTCATTTGCGATTAGCTAAAGAATTAGGCATGGCAACAGTGTTGACAGTACACTATGCTGTACCCGTTTGCCAGCGAATTACTTTGATGTTCAATGGACAGAAAGTTTGTGATGGCAAAATTGATGTGGTGCGGTGTTCTCAGTGTGCTGATACTTTGAGCAAAAAGCTACCTGCTGCAATGGTCAATAGCTTGAGCCATTTGCCCTTAGATATCGTTAGTCGCCTACCAATGCCTGTAAGTGCATATCTTCCAGCGTCAGTAGACGATGGCAATCTGGGAAGATTTGTACGCCCTTTTGTCGTGCCTAGTTATGTTGCTGCACGCAAAAAAAGTTTGCTAAAAATGGCAAAATATGCAGACCGCATTGTGACAGTGTGTGATTGGCTTTATAAAGCTCTACTCATCAATGGCATACCTGAAGAAAAACTCATTCTCTCCCGACATGGAATTTCTTATACTGCACAACAAAAATTACCACAGACAAAACAGCAATCAGACCCTTTAAAAGTAGTTTTTTTAGGACGCTGGGATATATATAAGGGTATCGAAATTTTAGTACAGGCAGTTAAAGATTTACCGCCTCTTGTAAAGATTGAGTTGACCATTTATGGAATAACGCAGGATGAACGATATCGCCAAAAAATATTTAATTTGATAGCAAACGATCCTCGGATTCGTGTGAATAAACAACTACCAAGAGAAAAACTTCCTCAAACTCTAGCTAGCTATGACTTACTGGCTGTACCTTCCCAATGCCTGGAAACTGGACCTTTGGTTGTATTAGAAGCCCACTCCCTATCTATACCTGTTATCGGCTCTAACTTGGGGGGTATTGCTGAACTTGTTAAGCATGGCATTGATGGTTGGTTAGTGAATGCTAACGATACTAAAGCTTGGACTCAAGCTCTTGAGAGATTAGCAACTGATACTAATTTACTTAATAAATTACGCCAAGGTATTAAACCTGTTCGCACAGTAAATATGCAAGCGGCAGATTTAGCAACCCTATATAAAAACCTACAACTGAAGAAGGCAGAGGGCAGAGGGCAGAGGGCAGAAGGTTAAGATTTTAGTTTATTGATTGAGGAGACAAGAATGCTTTGCATTTCTTCGACTTCTTTCAAGACAGAATCAAACAAGTGTTTGTCTGCTATAGGACTAGTATTTGATTTATGAAAAAATCTAAGTATATGTAGGGTGTGTTACGGCTTCCGTAACGCACCAGAATCTTCGGATGGTGCGTTAGCCTACGGCATAACACACTGAAATATTTTCAGAAATCAAATATGATTCCTATAGCTCAACAGATGCAGAAATAATTAACTGTGTATCTAGTTCTCGTAAAGACCCAAGAGCAATATGTAAGAAATGAATATATTCTTGCTTTCCATTGCGCCCGTATCCTTCTGCAATATTTGACGCAACTGATACGGATGACCGTCTGATCTGACTGGTCATTCCATATATCTCAGATTTAGGAAATAATTCGGTAAGCTTATAACAGTTGATTGATAGTTGTACTGCTCTCTTCCAAATAAACTGAGTTTTGTAGCTCATAAGTTTGAAGGCTAAAAGTTTGAAGTTATAGCATCATATCAATCATTCATTACCTTCTGCCCTCTGCCCTCTGCCCTCTGCCCTCTGCCCTCTGCCCTCTGCCTTTCTTATAATGCTGAACGTTAAACATTTCCTTCATCGAGTACAAAACAAAATATGGCGACTATACAATCATAAATTGCCAGAATTTTTCAGTAGCGTGCAGTTTCTTTGGCTATTACATATTGGTAGTAAGCCAATGAAAGTCAATCAAAAATCTGCGATGATAATTGCACCACACCAGGATGATGAAGTTTTGGGGTGTGGTGGTTTAATTAGACTCAAGCGAGAGCAGAATGTGCCAGTCCAAATTGTTTTTGTCACAGATGGAGCAGCAAGTCATGGCAAACATCCCAAGTTTCAATCTGGTGAAATAGTTCCAATTCGTAAGCAGGAAGCGCTTTGTGCTTTAAGCATCTTAGGCATAGACAAGAGCCAAATTCACTTTCTCGATAAACCAGATAGTCAGCTTCAATATCTAGATGCAAGCAATCGCCAACAAACAATTGAACAACTTGCCGGGCTTCTGAAATCCTTCCAGCCTGGGGAGGTTTATGTGACTCATCGCCAAGACCGGATTAAAGACCATGAAGTAACTTATGAATTACTGCTAGCGGCGATTCAACACTCTGAAATTGAGGTTGACATTTTCCAGTACCCTATTTGGATTCTCTGGAAATCTTTACTCTTCCGTGACCTGAAACTAGATGAATTAGCATCTGCTCACCGTATCTCTATTCATTCAGTTCAAAGCGAGAAGATAGAGGCGCTTGAAGCCTATCGCTCCCAGTGCCTACCTATTGATGCTGAAACTTCTGCTGTACTAAGGCCTGGTTTCCTACGACGATTTTTCGTACCGTATGAAATTTTTTTCAAGCCAACTTCTTTGTCGTCAAATCAATAATCTAATAGATAGCCTGTGCAAACGACAGTGTAATTCAGCTATTGACTATTAAACCTAATTACTGCGTATTTGCTTGAAATTAAGAATATTCACTGTGTCGCCTCCCCACTACAGGGAGGTTTTAAATTTTTTCATATTATTTTGCCCCTAACTGATATTTTTGCGTTAACAGGTGGGTACTATAACTTTAGTATGCTGACAACATCTTCATAAAGCTATCTTTGGATGAAATAGATTTCTACAAAGTTAATTTTAAATTATACTATTTCTCTATCAAAGTGAGCTTAATTAGCCTGCTAAAATGCAGGTTTTGTTTCTGTGGAATTAGTATTCTATAGAAAGATAAAATTTCATTTAATAAGCAAGTATAAATTAAATAAATTCGGTAAATTCAGTATTTTTCGGTATTAACGAAAACATGAAGCCATGATATAAATTGAATAAATAGTATTTGTTAATTTGCTACTGCACTTTTAACAATATTTAAGCAAGGTTAGGTTTCACATCAATCAAAAGTCTCACTTTTAGTTAAAACTTACATAATAGGCTGAATTAGCTATAAAATCAACATTCTCAAATCTGTAATTAAACACTTGGCAGGGGAGCTTCTATGTCTGTAAGACGCAAGTTATTCAAGGCAGTAATATTTAATTTAAAAAAACTTGGCAGCCAGCTTTTATCTACAATAAACAAGCAAATTATTTGGCTATTAAGAACTATTCTTACCACTAACAGAAGACGTGGTACAGGAAATGCTGGGTTTGTTTTACCAACGGTAGCAATGGTATCTTTAGTTGTTGTACTATTAACAACTGCAATATTATTTCGCTCTTTTGAACGTTCCAAAAATGCTAGTAATGTTCGAGTAAATGAGGCTACTCTTAATGCTGCAACCCCGGCAATTGATCGCGCTAGAGCTAAATTAAGCAAGCTATTTCAAGATGGAAGACTACCGCGAGCTACGCCAACAGACGATGCACTATACGCTACTTTAACAACTAATATAAACGAATATACCTTTGGCGATGAAACTCAACTGAAGCTAACTAAAAGCTCAACATATACAAACGAACGAACTGAACTGAAAACGGCATGGCAATACCCAGTCGATACCGATAACAATGGTAAATTTGATAGCTACACTCTTTATGGCATCTACTTTACAAATCCTCCGATAACGAATGGCGCATATCAAAAGGCTAGAAATTCCCTAGAGGCGAGAACTCCACCAATGACCGCTAATGGCACGAGTGGAGATTGTGGAGATACTTTAGGCACAAGTGCCACCTTGGTAGGTAGCACTGGCTGGTTTAATATTGGCAACAAGTTGAAAAAAGCCTTTTTTGTTTATACTGCTAATGTTCCGATTACTACTGACCCTACAGATGTTAATAACTATGAGAAATACAAAGGTAATAAAGGCTTCTCTGCTCTAGAGTATCAACAAGACCGCGCACAACTTCCTCTGGTTAACAATGCTGTTGTTTATGAAGATGACATAGACCTTAGTCCAGGCCCGACCTTCAGATTGAATGGACGAATTTTTACCAATAGTAACTTCATCACTGGTTCACCAGGAAATAGCATCAAGCTATATCAAGTTAGCAGTAAAGCATCCTGTTACTACGAAGCTGAAAATGCCAAAATTGTAGTTGGTGGAAATTTAGGGGCTGGTGGAATAACAGATACAGGAGATTTACCCCAAGTCACCAAAGTGGATTTATTTAGGAAAGGAGAAGACACTGATCCTGTTGTAGTTGATTTTGCAAGATCAACTACTCCAGTGACAAATGAAGGGAATTTGCTCGCTTATAACAGTCTCGCCTACGTGCAGCGTATCAATCGCCTAGTTAGCGCCCAAATAGCTAACACTACAAATCCTGACCCCACAGAAGTTACCAACGGTATTCAACAACAAAAAGATAAGCTTGGTTTAACAAGTTACACCACAGCAGAAGAACTCACACTCCGCAAACAACAGCTACAGCTATATTTTCAAAAACGCACCCGTCGCGTACCTTACAAAGAAGTTCCTGCTGGCAGCACTGAAACAGTTGCATTAGGTGCATACGTCACAGATACTCCGCTTCAAGGCAGTGGCGATACTCTACGCCCCCAAGATCCTTGGATGTATCCTACTGTTCCTACGGATGGTAAAACAGGTACTGGTCATACCGACTTAACCCTAAGTATCAGCAATAATAAGCTGATACCGGGTGCGACAGAACCCACTAAACTACAAAAAGACTATGAAGGAAAAGAACAATCTTTAGGTGATAGGGTTGTAATTGGTAACAATCTGCCTCAAATCTGGTGGGATAGCAATCAAAGCCGATTTGTAGGCCCAAATCCCCAAGATACCCAAAATATTAGTGATGTTAACTGGGATCTACCAGCAACGCCTTCTGTACCTCGCACTCGCCGCTCTCGCGTAGAAATACTAGCTGATTTAGGCTCTACAGACCGAGATAAAGACTGGGAACTAGCAGCAGCTAAAGTACCAAGTAACCTACAAGACCCCGTTGGTGGTTTACGAGTGGTGACTGGTGCTGGAATTTATTTGCCTAATACTTTCACAGCGGCAAGTACTGACTTATCTTTAGCTGCCAAAGAAATTTGGTCTGATATGATGTCAGTGCCTCAGTCTCCAGCACCCACACAAAAGACTATTAAGCCATATTCGATGTATGATTACTCTTCTGTAGACGTAAATAATTACTCTTCCATAGAATATAAATGGCCCGAAATTGCCGATCCAACTAAGACGCCATATCTGCGGATGCGGGCTACAGCTGTTTATCACTACAAAGCTACTGGTTACAGCCAGCAAAGTCCACAGCCTATAGCTTGTGTAAGCAGCTTTTACGTCCCTACTAACAGCACTACTGCTAAAAATCAAACAGGACTTCCAACTTGGGCTTCAGATGCTAATAGTTCAGCTACTGATGGTCTATCTAATAACGGCATAGTCTACGGGCCTCCAACGAAGACAGTCACTGATTATGACGCTATGCTGACTTATCAATCCCAATTAAAATATCCAAAAGGAGATATAAAAGGAGATCCAAAACGTCCAATAACTGATGCAACTAATCCAGATTATTTAGCTGGACGTTCTATAGATGATGGACTGCTAGCACAAGCTTTAGCAAAAACAGCAGCAAATCGTACTCTTTCGGAACAGTCTACAATTCATGCTGCAATTTGCGCTCTACAAATTTTAGATGGCAGTATTTCTCCAGTAACCACTACACCTCCTATTGCTCACGGCGCAATTCGAGAAACTGCCTTTTTAGATGCAAGACAGGTTAAGGCAAATCAAACAACCAATACAAGTACAAATTACGATCTTGAAAAGAAAGACAGACAACCTTTAGAAATTCGCGCCACAGTATTAGATATCAACTCGCTTCGCACTACTACATATGGTGGAGCAACTCCAGCGCAAGAATACTTACTGCCAAATAGCGGCATTATCTATGCTACTCGCAATGATGCACTGCCAGATTCGAGTTCATCTGCTACAGATTTAGAGGCGAAAAAACTTGAAAGTCCGGTGGATTATAAGCTTGACCCAACGCGCCGTCCTAATGCCATTATGCTCATCAACGGCTCAAAAATTGGTCGCGGCACAAGTAATAATTATCGAGACGTAGAGAAAGGGTTGATTTTAACTACCAATTTGCCCGTCTACGTTAAAGGGAATTTTAATCTTCATACGCAAGAAGAGTTCGGAACCCCATCAGATACCACTGGCTACTTGGCAGACAACTGGAGCAATTTCTACACTCGTACCAAAGACCAGCGCAATCCAAATTTTGCGTGTCGTCCAAATGACACAAGACTACCTAACTGTACAACTGGCGATGAATGGCGTCCTGCATCTGTATTGGCAGATTCTATTACTTTACTTTCTAATAACTTTAGATTGGGCTACCGCGATGAGGGAGATTATGACTGGAATAATAGCTATAACGCTCCATTACCAATACCATCCGGTTTCTCGCAATTCTCACAATACAATAGCTTTGTCCCCCTAGCTCGATGGCGTGATACCACTACAGGTATACCCAAAGACCTTGACTCAACCACAACAGGGTTCCAAGGTAGTTCCTACCTCAATAACTTTGTGACACCAATTGCGCTACAGATACCACCAGGAAGTTATTTGACCGAAATTTGCACTGCTAGTAACCCAGCAGATTGTACTGATCCTTTAAAATGGATTGTTACAACATCTTGTGGAAATGGAGGTGGAAATAATACATGGGACGGTAACATTATTGGTAAAAATGGAGACCCTAGCAATAATCGATTAAAAACAGGATACATTTTTTCCGATTCAAGCACTCTGACATGCTTTCCTGGAAATCCTCCTCGGAGAATTGCTTTTGTACGTGATGCCACTACTCATCAATTAGTTACTCCTCTTAGAGTCTTAGGGGTTGATTCCCCTGGTAAGGATGTAAGAGAATTTACTCTAGGGTCAACAACATCAACTACAGGGCAAACACTATTACCGCCACCAAACGATGTGTTTATGCCCTGGTTGAAGCCTGTTCTAGTTAGTGGTGTTGTCAGTAGATTTGAACCAGTTCTACAAATTAACCAACCCTTTGCTACTCCTCAAAGCCCAAATAACACTGATACGATTACCGCTGGCAGCCACAATAATTGGTTGCAAACAGCTACTGAAACTACTTTCAATTTAATTGCTGTAGCTGGAGATACCCCAGCGCGTCCTACAGAAGACAACGGTGGTCTACACAACTTTGTGCGCTTCATTGAAAACTGGAACCCAACTGGAACAACAAGCGATGCTATTAAAGCTAGAATGAGCGGTTCTTTCATCCAGGTCAAACGGAGTGCCTATGCCACTGCCCCATTTAGCACATCGTTAACAACTCAAACTGATGATTTTAAGTATAAGATTACAGGCAACGATAGCAGAACGCCTTTCTATCTAGCTCCTACAAGGCAATGGGGTTATGATGTAGCACTCCTATCTCAGTCACCTGACTTATTTGCCCAAAAATTGGTGACAATACCAGATGATTTACCAGATGAGTACTTCCGGGAAGTTGGTAGAGATGACACCTGGGTACAAACCTTGTTGTGTGCGAAAAAACCCGATACTAGTACTCCTCCTGTGTATACTCCTGCAATCGATTCTGATCAACGTCCTAGTAGCTGCCCATCTTAAAATTTCAGAAGCTGGTGATTAGCAATGATTAAACACAAACAACAAATCCATCCTTCTGGGGAGTCTGGTTTCACTATTATTGAGTCGTTGGTAGCACTACTCGTAGTTGCTATTTTACTAACAGCGATCGCACCTGTAATAGTCCTGGCAACAGCAACGCGAGTTCAGTCTCGACGGGTGGAACTAGCAACTCAAGCGGCAAAAACATACATTGATGGTATCAGAACTGGAGCTATTACACCGCCAAGTACAGTCATTACACTTGCTGCTCCTACATCAGCTGCACCCAGGCGCGTTTCAGATGTAGCGGGTACACCACCTGTAACAGGTAGCCCAGGTGACTATTTAATTAATACTACAAATATGCCCGTTCCTACAGTAGCAACTACTTTATATTGCTTCAAGAACGGTAGCATTTCTAATCCCGACTGTAGTAGCAATACTGGCAATTTATTTTATATCCAGGCTAGTCGAATTATCCAAAGTACCGGGGTAAACGATGGCTATCGTCTGGGAATTAGGGTTTATCGAGCAGATGCCGACTTTCCCTTAACAGCCAGCGATGGTACTAAAAAAACACAAACACCTTTCACTGGTGGATTAGGTAGCCGCAAAGCACCATTAATTGAAATGACAACCGACATTGGCAACAGTACTACTTCATTTCAGGCTTTATGTAAGCGGCTGGGTATTGCGACAAATCAAACTTGCCAATAAAAAACTGGGCAAATTCACATTAGACATCTGGTAAAAAGTACGTAGGCAGAATTCATGAATTCTGTCTACCAAAGATTTCGGGCAACGCATAATTAATTTCTGGAGATGTCCATTATGCGATCGCTGTGCATCTATTAGCAAAGAGAATACCGGAGTATGATAAGTACACTAAAATTTCTGCTCAGTAACCAGTTGAAGCGCTCCAAAGGCATCCAGCAAGTTGATGGTTTTACACTAATTGAATTGTTGGTAGCCATGATCCTGGCATTCCTCATTATCACGCCGTTGCTAGGCTTCATGGTCAATATTATGAGCACAGATCGGCAGGAGCAAGCCAAGGCAAATTCTGAGCAAGAAATTCAAGCTGCGCTGGATTACATCGCCCGTGATTTACAGCAGGCCATCTATATTTATGATGCTACTGGAGTTGGTTGTCTAACTGGTACTGCTGATACTACTACTTGCCCTAATGCAGGTACAACTGGGAATCAACTACCTAACCCAACTGCAACAGATAGAGTTCCTATCCTTGTTTTTTGGAAGCGAGAATTAGTTAGTCAAGTAATTACAGTTGGCACTCAACAAGATGATACTTTTGTTTATTCATTAGTTGCCTACTATTTAATTAAAGACACTAATACTACTTGGTCTAATGCTGCTCGTATCGCCCGATGGCAAATTAGAGACGGTGTACCAGATCCCAGCAGTACACAAACTTGTGGCAAATATCTAACCGGTCAGTGTCCTAGTCCAAGTTTTGCTTTATTTAAGCTTGATGGAATAGGCACGATAACACAAAAGATGAATGCTTGGACAAAAGCCGCAGTAGTTGCTCCAGCAGTTCCTCCTGCTCCCTTAGTACTTGTTGACTTTATTGATCAAACCAAAACTGACGACGTACCAGAAACGCCATCGGTAACATGTCCTCCTAACTCTGCTAACAACACATGGTCAAAAGTTCCACCAAACACAGCTACTTTCAATACTCGTGATACATATAAAATGACTGGTTTTTATAGCTGTGTTGATCGAGTTAACACAACAGCGCAAGTCTTTATCCGAGGTAATGCACTTGCTCGTATCGAAACAGACTCAAATAAAATAAAATACGCTGATAGTAAAAAAACTTATTTTCCGACTGCAAGCATACGAGTACAGGGACGCGGATACTTATTTACTAAGTAAATGCTGAAGTTCAAAGGATTAATCAATGGCAGCTAATTATGGGAAAGTTAAGTTTGAGATTATTGCAACTAATCCACAGCAAAAAAAGTAAACAGCCATGTTTAGTTAATAGGCTGCACTACGCCTCTGGATACACCCAACAGGATGCTGGTTTTAGCTTGCTAGAATTAATCGCAGTGATGGTGATAATAGGAATTCTATCTGCGATCGCAGCTCCTGGTTGGCTTGCCTTTGTCAATCGACAGGAGCTAAATAAAGCTAACGAAGTCGTTTTAGCCACACTGCAAGAAGCACAGCGCGAAGCTAAAAACAAAAAACTTAGCTACAGTGTAAGTTTTCAGAAAAATACCACAACCCAAAATGTAGAGGTTGCTGTTTATCGTACTGATGCTGTAACTAGCACATGGACATGGAAACCTTTAGGGGCAGATGTGGGAGCCAATTCTAAAAAATTACTGCTAGGTACAAATCTTAGTGGCGAAAACACTGCTAATACTGTTGATCCTCTTGTATCCTACACTTTAAGTGCATCAAAAAAAATTACCTTTGACTATATGGGAACTTTACCCAATGCAAGCTTTGGAACACCTATAGCTCCTTCGACAGAGCCACCTGGGTTAAAAATAGTAGTAGCTGTACCAAGCTCTGTAAATTCTACATCGGCTAGTAGCGTCAAGCGATGCGTTATTGTAAAAACTCTCTTAGGCTCAATGATCACAGCAAAAGACGATAAATGCGGTTAAGCAGCTTAAGTAACAAGTTTTATTTAAAAATACGTAATAACACTGTATATAAAACTGCACATTGATAGCAAAATTGAAACATCATGTGCAGTTTTAATCTTTGACAGATTTATTTAATAGTGAGTAATGAATTAGCCATTGGCTGAACATATAAAAATCATCCTACCAATCAAAATGTAACTTTTGTCAAATGACTGATAACCTTGACTTTACTGTAGCTATCCCAACTTATAACGGTGAAAGTCGTTTGCCTGAACTACTAGAACGACTACAAAACCAAATTCACACCGAAAATTTATCTTGTCTACGACACGCTTTGCGATGGGAAATTATAGTTGTAGACAATAACAGCACTGACAACACAGCTAAAGTTGTTCAAAGTTATCAAAAAAATTGGCAGTGTCCTTACCCTTTAAAGTATTGTTTTGAAGCGCAACAGGGAGCAGCTTATGCCCGAAAGAGGGCAGTTGCAGAAGCTAAAGGTAAATTTATCGGTTTTCTAGATGATGACAACTACCCAGTATCAAATTGGGTATCCGCAGCTTATGCTTTTGGTGAAAAGTATCCCAAGGCGGGAGCTTATGGCAGCCAAATTCACCCTGACTGGGAAGTAGAACCACCAGAAAACTTTCAGCGAATTGCTCCATTCTTGGCAATTACAGAGCGAGGAAATTTACCGCTATTATATGAAGCAGCCAAAAAATTGCTACCACCCTCTGCCGGACTTGTTGTCCGTAGACAAGCTTGGTTAGAAAGCGTACCAGATAAATCTATTTTAACGGGTAGAGTTAAAGGCAATATGCTGACTAGTGAAGACTTAGAAATGTTGTCTTATATCCAAAAAGCAGGATGGGAAATTTGGTATAACCCAGAAATGGAAATTTCTCATAAAATCCCAAGCTTTCGGTTACAAAAAGAGTATTTAATTCCATTTTTTCGAGGTATTGGACTTAGCCGTTATGTAACTAGAACAGTTAACATAAAACAGGTATATAGACCAATTGCTCTTTTATCTTATATGATAAATGACCTGCGTAAAATCGCTTTACATTTACTCAAGTATCGAAGCAAGCTAAAACAAGATTTGGTACTTGCTTGCGAAATGGAACTTTATTTAAGTAGTTTTATTAGTCCTTTTTACCTGTGGAAAAATGGATATTTTAAGAAATAAATTATCAATATATTACTTATCATGACAAAAGTAGCAGTTGAAACTTTAGATATTAGCGTAGCCATTCCTGCATATAATGGAGCGACCCGTTTACCTAAAATTTTAGATAAGATATTAACCCAGACAGGAGTAGAAAAACTGAACTGGGAAATTATTATTGTAGATAATAACAGTTCTGATAATACATTGGAAATAATCCAGAATTACCAAAAAAAATATGATGGAAATCCTCATTTAAGATACTTTTTGGAAACCGAACAGGGAGCCGCATTTGCACGATTGCGGGCAGTACGTGAAGCCAGAGGTGAGCTAATAGCATTTTTAGATGATGATAACTTACCTGCTCCTGATTGGTTAGCCCAAGCATATACCTTTGGATTGGAGCATCCTCAAGCAGGTGCTTGGAGTGGACAGATTCATGGTGATTTTGAAGTAAAACCGCCAGAAAATTTTGAAAGAATCCAAGCTTTTTTAGCTATTAGAGAACATGGTACAAATCCACATTTATTTGATGCAGAGAATTTAAGGCTTCCTCCTGGTGCAGCGCTTGTTGTCAGAAAAGAAGTGTGGTGTGAAAATGTACCAGCACGACCTAATTTAAGTGGGAAGTTGCCTGGTATTTTGGTGCAGGGTGATGACTATGAACCATTACTTTATATACATTATGCAGGCTGGCAAATTTGGTATAACCCTACCATGCATACCTATCATCAAATACCACAATGGCGGTTTGAAAAAGATTACCTACTAACTCTAGCACGCGGCTGTGGTTTGTGTATTTTCCAGTTGCGCTTGATAAATACTAAAAATTGGCAAAAACCTATAATTTTCACAAAAACTATCTTAGGTAATTTACGCAGAGTATTACAGCACCTGATTCAGTATAGGGGTCAATTAAAAAGTAATCTAATTGCACTTTTTGAAATTGAGTTTTACTTAGCTAGCATGATGAGTCCTATTTACTATTTAAAATGTAATTTAGGCAAAGTATTCAAACATAAAAAAGCTCTATCATTATGATTGAATCCACAAAAAACCTCCCAAAAATTTCTGTAATTATACCTGCCTATAATAGTGAAAGGACTATTGGTAACACAATTAAATCTGTTCTAAATCAAACTTTTCTTGATCTAGAATTAATCGTAATTAATGATGGTTCACAAGACTCAACGTTAGAAGTTGTTACACAAATAAAAGACTCACGAATCAAAGTATTTTCCTATTCCAATGCTGGGGGCAACGTCAGCCGTAACCGAGGGTTACGCCATGCAGTTGGAGAATTTGTTAGTTTCTTAGATGCAGATGATCTTTGGACACCTGATAAACTTCAGTCTCAGTTCAAGGTTCTGCAAGAAAACGTTACTGCAAAAGTTGCTTACAGTTGGACAGATTATATTAATGCAAATAGTGAATTTATAGTTTCTGGTAAGCGGATTAATGTAAATGGGGATGTTTATAATAGTTTGTTATTAAATAACTTTCTAGAGAATGGTTCCAATCCCTTAATTTGTAGAAAAGCTTTAATTACATTAGGTGGCTTTGACGAATCTCTAAGTGCGGCACAGGATTGGGATATGTGGCTGCGATTAGCCTCTAAGTTTAATTTTATATGTGTACCATCTGTACAAATCTTATATCGAATAAGTGCTAATTCGGTTTCTTGCAATCTTGTCAGGCAGGAAAAATCTTGCTTGCAAGTGCTTGATAGAGCCTACAAGGAAAGACCTTCTGCACTAAAACATAGTTGGAATATAAGCCTAGCAAATTTATATAAATACCTGACCTGTAAAGCCTTACAAAAGCCGTTTAACAGACAAAAAGGTTTAGCATCTGCCATATTTTTGTGGAAGTATTTCCTTCATGACCCTGCAAAACTTCAGAATCTAAATTTCACATTAAAAGTGTTACTGAAAATTGTCATAATTCTTATTCTGCCTACCTTATTAGACAAGATTACTAACCAGCGTGAAGTAAGAAGGCAAAAAACTGCAACATTGCTCAACGGCTGGGTAGTTGAAAAGCGACCAGAAGATCAAAAAGGATATCCGGGTGTATTTACCGTATCGAGTTAATACAGACAATCTTTTCAATAAGCACTCCAGTAGTGGTTTTACACTATTAGAAACTTTAGTAGTTGTTTTATTAATTGGTATGTTAGCCACGCTGGCAATACCCAACTGGCTAGCTTTTGTGCAAACTCGCCGCCTCAATACTGCCCAAAACGAAATTCACCTTGCTATGCAGCAAGCTCGAAGTCAAGCCAGTAAAGAAAAGTTGACTTGGCAAACCAGCTTTCGTGAGCAAAACGGCATTATTCAATGGGCGGTTCATCCTGCTACAGTAAACCCATCTGCGGCTAACTGGAATAACCTAGATGCCAATGTACGTTTAGATTCTGAGACAACTTTGCAACTGTCAAATGGCATACGCAAAGTTCAATTTGACTACAGAGGTAATGTTAAAAGCGTTGGTGATATGGGACGGATGACGCTATCCAGTCGGTCTGGTGGTAAAGTTAAGCGTTGTGTTATTATTTCAACGATTTTAGGGACAATGCGAACTGCAAAAGAACATACTACAGCCGATAACGGCAAGTATTGCTATTAAGATATTTTTAGTTTATTCAAATAAGGTATTGCGTGCTGAACTTACCAGCAAACCCAAAACAGCACTTGATTATTTTTACACGCTATCCAGAACCAGGTAAGACAAAAACCCGATTGATACCTGCCTTGGGAACTGTTGGTGCTGCCAATCTTCAACGCCAGATGACTGAACATACAATATTTCAGGTTCAAGAATTGCAAAAAGTCATAGCCATCTCTGTGGAAGTGCGGTTTGCAGGTGGCGATTTGCAACTCATGCAAGACTGGCTGGGGTTGGATTTGATTTACCAGTCTCAAGCTGAAGGGGATCTAGGTTCGCGGATGGCGCGATCGCTTTTCGAGGCTTTTCAATCTGGTGCAGAAAATGTAATTATCATCGGTACAGATTGTCCTGGAGTCAATGCCCAAATTTTAGCGATCGCCTTTGAGAAATTACACACCTTTGATCTTGTACTTGGCCCTGCGATCGATGGTGGATATTACTTAATTGGTTTGCGTCAACCTATCCCAGAGTTATTCGTTAACATCGAGTGGGGAACTGCTAAAGTATTCCAGGAAACGGTGGAAATTGCCCAAAAGCTTAATTTATCATATGTGAATTTATCGCCTTTAGCTGATGTTGACCGACCTGAGGATCTGTCTATTTGGGAACAAGCCCTTAAGGGGGAGGCGGGAGGATGAGGGAGATGGCGTTGCTGAATTAAAGTATGAATCTGGATGTAGAGACGTAGCAGTGCTACGTCTCTACAAGGATTTTGGTATTATGCAAAATCATTTTCATACATGGAATCAGCAACGCCAAGGAGATGAGGGAAATAGGAACTCAGATATTGTATTTAGCCCTGGCAATTACAAATCACAGGTATACAAACTAAGAGACTTGCGTGGACTAATTTAAAATCAAAGATTTGAAACCCGCTTAGACGGGTTTTGTTTGTAGCTGCGACTTACAGTCGCTTGGTGCAATATGTCAGGTAATCAATGAGCCATACTCCACAGCACCGCATTAGCCTCGTATCTTCAAATACCAGGAATTTCCTGAAGACACTGTACATAACAAATGTTACTGTGGCCTAGTTGAAAACCAAGAGGCAGATAGCCTTTGCCGATATTGAATCTGCTTTATATTTCTACACAAAAGTCACTGTCATGGGCACAATATTCAAGTAGCTTGAAATATGAAAATCACTCGTATTCACCGCCAGTTTGAAAAACTATGGTTAACCGTTTTACTTCCGTGAGTACTGCCCTCACACTTAAGGTAGTTGGAATAATTTGCATTTTGTCCTTTTTCGTTGACTTTTTTATTCTATTGTTACCCTTTCAACCGACTGATCGGGTATGGCAAATCAACTTGGCAACAGCGCTAGTTGATCGAGGAATTGTTCCTCTGGTAGGGCTGGGGCTTTTGTTTGCAGGGTATTGGTTTGATAATGCTAATGCAGAAAGCGATCACCCCCAAGGTATCGATTTAAGACTTCCCGCCCTGATCATCTCAAGTATTTTAGGGTTGATGTTCTTACTGATTTTTCCCCTGCACCTCAATAATGTCAATCAAGCTAAGGCTCAAACACTTAACCGCATCACCCAAGAAGCAGATCAGGCTGAAAATCAACTGAACACTCGGTTAACGCAATTGCAAGCACAACTGAATACTGATCAAGGAAAAGCTCAATTAGAGCAACTGCGAAACCAAACCAAAGCTCAGTTTAGTGAACTACTCAAAGATGAGCAGAGATATAAGCAAGCACTTGAAAGCCCTCAAATTCCCGCAAATATAAAAGAGTTGCTGAAGAAGGCTAAAACAGATCCCCAAGCACTTGAAAAAGCTATCCAACAACAAACAGATGTTAAAACGCTGCAAGCTCAACAACTGAGCCAAGTTCGCCAGCGCAGAGACGAAGCATTGCAACAAGCTAGAGATACTGCTTGGAAGTCTGGACTGCGGATTGGGATTAGCAGTTTGCTGTTGTCTATTGGTTACATTATCATCGGCTGGACAGGCTTAAGAAACAGGGGTGCTGTACAAGGTGGTAAACCTAGAGCTACCGCACGGTAATCGACTATCGGTATGGCAGTAGGACGTAACCGAAAATTATAAGAGAAGGCAGGAGGTAGAGGGCAGATCGCTTTTAGCGTCTCCCCTTCTCCCAAGCTAAGGGACTTGCAAGTAAAAAATAATCAATCGTTTTGGAAGGCAGGGGGAGCAGGGGAGGCAGGGGAGGCAGGGGGAGAAAGAATTGGATAAGTGACGTTGGATGGAAGAATTGAGTAATTTAATTCTTGGATGTCCCTAATAATAATAATGCAATTATCACTGAGTAAAATCGCTATAAAACTTGGGTAATGTTCTCAATTTACATACTGACATATAACGAAGAATTAGATATTGCTGCTTGTATCGAATCGGCGATGCTATCGGATGACATAATTGTTGTGGATTCATGCAGTAGCGATCGCACCATAGAAATCGCCAGCCGCTATCCCATCCGTGTCGTCCAACACGCTTTTGAAAGCCACGGACGCCAACGCACCTGGATGTTAGAGTCTATTTCCCCGAAGTACGAGTGGGTTTACATTCTCGAAGCTGACGAGCGCATGACGCCAGAACTATTCGCAGAATGCCAAAAGGCAAGTCAGAGTCCAGACTACATTGGTTACTACGTGGCTGAACGTGTTATGTTCATGAATCATTGGATTCGCTACAGCACACAGTATCCCCGTTACCAAATGCGCCTCTTCCGCCACGGTAAAGTCTGGTTTACAGACTACGGTCATACTGAACGGGAAGTTTGTGAGGGTGCAACTAGCTTTTTAAAAGAGACATATCCACACTATACTTCTAGCAAAGGCTTGAACCGCTGGATTGACAAGCATAACCGTTATTCTACAGATGAAGCTCAAGAAACGCTCTATCAATTAGAGCAGGGAAAGGTCAACTGGCGAGATTTATTCTTTGGCAAATCGGAAGTCGAAAAACGCCGTGCATTAAAAGATTTATCTTTGCGTTTACCTGCTAGACCGTTGCTAAGGTTTGTATATATGTATTTTATCTTAGGCGGATGCTTAGATGGACGCGCCGGACTTGCTTGGTGTACATTGCAAGCATTCTATGAATACCTGATTTTGCTCAAAGTCTGGGAAATGAAGTATCTACCAAAACCTAATTTAGACACAACACCAATTCTGGCAGAAGAGAATACACAACAGTTACAGTGTGCGGATTCTGAAACGACACAGGCTGATGTGGCGTAATGGGGACTGGAGAGGGACTTGCAACTAAAAAAATAGGCAGGGGGAGAAGAGGAGCAGGGGAGGCAGGGGGAGAAAAAATTGGATAGTGAGGTTGGATGCGGGAATTGAATAATTTAATTCTTGGATGTCCCAGATTAGAAGGATTCCCAGTAGAATAAACAATTCGTGATTGGACAGATACGCGATCGCAAAATCAGAATTCAGAAGTAGGGACGCATAGCTAGCTGTGCGTCCCTATCGCGTTTTCCACCTAAACGAGAACCACCAGAATAAATTAATATTTTTAACAGAACATTTTCATAAAAGCTGCTCCTACTCAAATGTGAGTGACTGGCCAGATAAAATAATTCTTTAGTTTACCTGGTGGAACTTTCACAATCATGAGCAGCTTTTGATTGAGCGCGGTAGATTAGTAATACATAAGGGCTTGCAACAATCGTTTACAAGTCTTACAAAGAAAAGTAACATCCTCTGAAAATAACCAGTCGGTATCGGATTGGTTAATGTCTATGTGTATGCTTGTAGGAAAATAGCTAATTTCCAGCAACAAGTACGTGTTTTTGCGGCAGCAGCCAAGCTGCTAGCGTTTTGGACAGTTACTTGCGGTAGAAACTGCCTAAAGTTAAAGTCTTCGGAATTTGACGAATCTGCTGGTATGAATACCAATAACAAAAGTTCCTCTAGCTTAAAACAGGAGAATCGGGGCTTGGTAATCGATCGCCTAAAACAGGACTTAAAAAACGACCTGATTGCTGGTTTGTTAGTAGTAATTCCCCTAGCAACCACTATCTGGCTAACGATTACCATTGCTACTTGGGTAATCAACTTCCTCACCCAAATTCCCAAACAACTGAACCCTTTTGATGGGTTAAACCCAATTTTAGTAAATCTACTGAATTTATTAGTAGGATTGGCTGTACCACTACTGAGTATTTTATTGATGGGCTTGATGGCTCGTAATATTGCTGGAAGGTGGTTGTTAGATTTTGGTGAGCGACTTTTACAGGCAATTCCTTTAGCAGGACAGGTATATAAAACTCTTAAACAGCTTTTAGAAACAATCTTAAAAGATTCTAATGGCAAGTTTCGCCGAGTAATTTTGGTAGAGTATCCCCGCCGAGGAATTTGGGCGATCGCTTTTGTGACTGGTGTAATCAGCAGTGATATCCAAGCCCAGATGCCTCGCCCCGTACTAAGTGTTTTTATCCCTACCACCCCGAATCCGACCACAGGTTGGTACGCAGTCGTTCCTGAAGATGAGGTGGTTAACCTCTCCATCTCGATTGAAGACGCTTTTAAAATAGTTGTATCAGGTGGCATTGTCGCCCCCAATACGCCCTTAGTTTTCCCCAAAGAGTCCACACTGGAAGGGAAACACGACGAAATCAAGCAGCAGATTATTTCTGTTGAAGAAACTTAAAATCAATCTGGCAAAGTCACAAGCAAATGCGTAATTGTTGTTGTTTGACTGTGCCAAAATTGATAAACTTGTAAGTTTGCTCCGCCTAGTTAATCAGTTCTCGCACAATCACCCCTCAGTTTTATGCAACCTCGTAAACCCCAGCAAATTGCTCGTGAGTTGGCGCTTTTAAGCCTTAGCCAATTGCCAGTCAACCCCAAAAAATTAGATAAATTAGAAGACGATCAACTAGTATCCAAGTTGGTGCTAGGAGCAGTACGTACTCTGACCTCAGAAGTGCAAGATACCCTCGACAATGCCGCAGGTGAACTGCAACGCAGTAACGATCGCCTCTTAAGTAGCCAAACTCGGGCTTCCGACCTCAATTCTGCCAGAACAATGCTTCAAGAAGCGATCGCCTGTACCCAGACAGCAATTAATCAGTTGGGTACAGCAGTTGATTTCCCAGTATTGATTCAGTTAGCTAATCAGGATAAGGGAGTCCGTAATTACGCTAAAGAACTTGTGATTACCGTCAACGAAAATCGACACATTATAGATGAACTCATTTCTACTGCCTTAGTAGATTGGCAAGTAACTCGCCTTGCCCAAATTGACCGCGATATCTTGCAAATCGCTGTGGCAGAAATGAAGTTCTTAGGTGTTCCAGATAGTATCGCCATCAACGAAGCTGTGGAGCTAGCCAAACGCTACAGTGGAGACGACGGTCATCGATTTATTAACGGTGTTTTGCGCCGAGTTACTGAGCAGAAAAAAACAGCATAATCCCTATACTGCCGTTGAGAAAAGTCTATAGCCGCCTCTGCGGCTTCTTCGGAGGGGAACTTTTCCCTACAGCCCTCCGGGCATCCTACGGCGGGTGCTAGCCTCTTCCCTTGGGAGAAGGCGAGACGCCGCACGAAGAGAGGGAACCTTGTGTTGTACCCATTCTCCTGAAACTGGTGTTGAAAGGTGAGGATAACCGAGAAGTTTTCATCCCAAGAAAAAGTGCAAAGTTAAATTAAACTCATAACTTATAACTTAATAACTCATATAATCAATACTGCTGCAATGGTTTTTAATTGGTTCCGTCGTAAATATAACGATTCCTCTGACACTCCCTCTGATACGAGACAGGAAGAAACTCTTCCTGCACAAGAACCCCAACCAGAGCCAGCCGAAACGTCAACACCAACTGCTGAAGCTGCACCAGACACAACGGCAGATTTGTTAGCGTTTGCTAAAGCTGCTTACAAAAATATTCAGCAAAAACAACAAGCCGAAGTAGTAGAAACCCCATCTGATTCAGCAGATGCCTCAGCAGTCTCAGCACAACCTGAAATCGCAGAAACGGCAATTGCGGAAATCACCGAACCAGAAGCAACTGAGGAACCTGTTAGTACAACCCCAGAAACAACACAGCCAGAAGATATCCAAGCTGCTACTGAAGAAGAAACCACAGAAGATTTCTCAGTAGCAGCAATTGCTGAAGAAGCAGATGTCAAAAGCCCGGCAAGTGAAACTGAACCAACACCCACCGAACCACTAGCTACGCCAGAGGCAACACAGCCAACAGCACCATCCTTCTTAGAACGGGCGGCGGCAGAACGGCAAGCAAAGCTGGAACAACTAGTGGCCACCGCCATCGAAGTCCCAGAACCGGAGGTAGCACAGCCAGTAGCTACAACCTCAGAAACAGAAGAGGAAATTCCCGGACTGGTATTTGATGATGGGTTTGTCTGGTCGGCAAAAGTCTTAGCAGCTCAAGGTAGAAATCCAGAAGACGTTTCTATTGAAGAAATTACCTGGCTGAAAAAGCTCCGGCAAGGGTTAGATAAGACTCGCCGTAGCATCCTTAACCAACTAAAGGCGATCGTTGGTCAAGGGCCGCTCAACCAAGCTGCTGTAACCGAAATTGAGGCATTGCTCCTGCAAGCTGATGTGGGTGTAGAGGCGACAGACTTTATTATCAATGCCCTACAGACAAAACTTCGAGAAGAAGTTACTGCACCTGAAGAAGCGATCGCTTACCTGAAAAAAATCCTCCGCGATATGCTGGATGCGCCAAGCAAAGCATCGCATAAAACAACCTTTACTCCAGAAAAAGAAACCTTGAACATTTGGTTAATCACTGGGGTGAATGGTGCTGGTAAAACCACTACCATCGGCAAAATTGCCCACTTGGGACAAAAATCTGGTTATAAATGCTTAATTGGGGCAGCAGATACCTTCCGCGCCGCCGCCGTAGAACAGGTGAAGGTTTGGGGTAGTAGAAGTGGTGTAGAAGTAATTTCCAATCCGGGAAAGAATACAGATCCGGCAGCAGTTGTATTTGATGCGATCGCTGCTGCCCAAGCCCGTCAAACAGAATTACTTCTGGTAGATACCGCTGGGCGGCTGCAAAACAAGAAAAATTTAATGGACGAACTCAGCAAAATCAGGCGAATTATCGACAAAAAAGCCCCAAATGCCAAAGTAGAATCTCTTTTGGTTCTAGATGCCACTTTAGGACAAAATGGGCTGCGCCAAGCCGAAGTTTTCTCCCAAGCTGCCCAGCTAAGTGGCGTTGTTTTAACCAAGCTAGATGGCACGGCCAAAGGTGGTGTTGCCCTTGCCGTCGTGCAACAGCTAGGTTTACCCATTCGCTTTATTGGGGCTGGCGAAGGAATTGAAGATCTGCGCCCTTTTTCTAGCTATGAGTTTGTCGAAGCTCTCTTGAGTGGCTAATTGAAAAATTTGGATTTAAATATTTTTCTTGACAAAGAATAAATTTAGGGATATCTGATCTGGTATTATCACTTGAACTAATTAGAAACAAAATACTAGAAACAAATCAAGTCCCATAAATCATGAGTTTGTCATCATAAATGGATAACTTTTGCTAAAATCTCAAGCTAATGCCATTTTTCACGCTCTGAATGGGGATTTAGTTGCAACACACAAAACCCCGGAAGCTTCCATCTTGCAGCAATTTCAAGGGCAAGCGAGACGCTAACCTTAAAAATGCAACTATTGTAGGATGGACAGCAGTCTAAGCGGTCAGTAGTGTCTTGGGGAGCCAGCGTGGATGAATCCAGCACTGTAAGGGACGTTTGCCTCTGTAGGTGACTGGTGTTGACTATGATGAGTTGTCCTATTTCCCTATGGGAAACTCCGCAAACAAAGAAGCAACTGCGTTAGCAAGTCGAAAGAACTGCACATTGCAGGTAACTTGCTTCAAAGTAGGAGTACGAGGATCATCTGTTTACCCAGCGCCGACATCAGGAAAAGGACAGCTTCTGACCATTAGAAGTTTGGAAAATCGTCCACTGTGGACTCAAAAAGTGAATTGGTATAAGTAAGCTGGTTCAACACTCCCAGGTGTATTCTCAATTCCTACTTGCGAAAGTATTCACAAATATTTTCTGTAAAAAATCGAGAGGTTTTAACTCTGATGGTTAAACTACAACCCTCTTTCTAGCTTTTGACTGAAAGTTCTTGGAGGATATTTTTTTAGATTTAGTGTTATCTTTTCTATTCATATCTTACACTTACCAAATGAGTCCACCCGAAAATCAATTAAAGGTTAATGGTTTAAGTCTGTTACCGCTAAGTCGAAGGATTGAGTGGTCTCACTTTTATTCCATTTCAATGGGTTGAATTTTTGCAGATTCAGCAACTCAAAACGTAAAATTCAAAATGAAAAGCTCTATTTTGGCAATTATCCCAGCAATTATGGTATACAAATTAAGTATTTGAAGACTTTTTTAGATATTCTCAGGTATGGGAATTGAGTTTAAGTCTGTTATTTACCAAACCAAAGCTCGATTTGAGCGCTTATAGAGGTTTTTACTGAAAAAACTTCTAGTCTCCTAGTTGCCTCTGCCCAAACAGTTACTCTGAAAGGATTATAAATTATTTTTTTAATAAAGTATTTTTATGACTTTAGAGATATGCTTTGGAAATTAAGTTATGGAAAAATGAAAACCTTTCTTAACTATCACTGAAACTAGTAATTTTTACGGGTTGGTTTTTGACTAAAAATACATAATTTGAAATTCCTAATATTCCATCAGAAACTACAAGAAGCAAATAAAATACTGATAAAAGTTGCTTGTTACGTCTTTATACTCTTGCTAAAGTGACAGGTCTTGTCTAAATATGGTTTAGCAATGCCAAAGCCAAAAGATTTATAAGTAATCTGAAATCTTCCAATATAAAGTGCAATAGTACCCGTGCCTGTGTCTCAACTGCCCTCTCAACCCACTGATAACAATAGTAGTACCGCGACAGATGTCACACCAGTCGTGGCACTCAAAGAACTCGTGGCAAGGTTGCACCGGGAACAGAACAAAATTCAAGATTTGCTAAGTTCTTTAGGATTTGCCCTTAGAAGTTTCAATAATTTGAATCAGTTTTTGGAACTGATTCCGCTAATGGCAACAAGAGTGACAGATGCAGACGGCAGCGCCTTGTTTCTCTACAAACCTAATGGTCAAGTTAGGTTAGAGCAGTTACATTGGCAAGATAGTGGTCAACGAAAGAATATTCGCAAAGCGCTAGAAATCGCCACTAGTCAAATCACGCTTCTGCCCAATACTGCCCCTCTAGCGAATGCTACGGGAATTTTGGATGACCAGATGCATCGCTATCTGGGGCCAGATGTACAAATCTTTGGTACCGCAATTCTGGTGAAGCATACAGAACGGGGATGGCTCTACGTCTTGAGCCGCGATCCAGAATATAGTTGGACAGAAACCAGGCAAAAGTTAGTTAGGTTAGTAGCAGACCAAACAGCGGTAGCAATCGAAAACGATGAACTAGCTGTAGAACTAAGAAAAAAAGAACGTTTAGACCAAGAACTAGAAATTGGCGCAGAAATTCAACGGCGACTTCTGCCACGTCAATGTCCCACAATCCCTGGTGCAGTTCTGGCGGCACGCTGTAAACCTGCCAATCGCGTCGGCGGAGACTACTACGACTTTATTGCTACCAATCACAATAAGATTCAAGCCAAGGCCAAAAGCGGTACGGAAACTGGTCGCTGGGGTTTGGTTATTGGAGATGTCATGGGTAAGGGTGTTCCCGCAGGGCTGATTATGACGATGATGCGGGGAATGCTACGAGGAGAAGTGCTACATGGTAATTCCCCAGCCGGGATTCTGCAAAACTTAAATAGAGTTATGTATGCGGATTTGGAAAATTCCCACCGCTTTGTAACACTATTTTACTCAGAATATAATCCCCATAACCGAATGTTGTCTTATAGCAATGCGGCACACAATCCTCCCTTGTGGTGGCACGCAGCCACGAAAACTGTTAGCCGTTTAGATACTCTAGGAATGTTAATTGGTTTGGATGCTAACAGCCAATATGAAGATGCTCAGGCACAGTTAGAGCCTGGGGATACAATTATTTACTATACAGATGGCTTGACCGATGCTGCTGCCGCTGGTGGCGATCGCTTCGACGAAGATAACTTTGTCGCTAGCTTCAATACGGCTTGCAAGTACTGCAATGGCCCAGAGGAGATTGTAGATTACCTTTTTGACCAAGTTCAGCAATTCATCGGTGCTGATAAGCAAAACACTGATGATATGACACTAGTTGTTCTGCAAATTTTATAGTCATTAGCCACTTTTGCTTGGTGAAGTCATCAGTCAATGCTTGAACTGATGGTGGCTGGGGATTCACTACAGTGATTCTACTAAATTTAATTTTTTATTTATTTTTCCTTGGATTTGCCCTTGCGATCGCCCAAATGGTCGCACATCAACCTTTTTCCAGATTCATTTATATTCAGTCTTTGGGAGGATACATAAAAAATGATCCTTAGAATACTTTTCTCTTAAAGTAAAAACTATATATTTTGCACATCTAGCACAGTAGGAAACGCCAAGGGGGAGACTAGGTAAAAGGTAAAAGTACAAGGTAAAAAGTAAAAGGTAAATTTACTTCTTCATTTTTGCTTTCTTTCTATCCTTGTGACGCAAGCATTTAGCCTGCTCCCTCTTGTCGTTTTAATTTTTCCTTTCTCCGCCGTAGTAAGTTCACAACAGCTACGACGGAGTTTTGCTTTCTTTGTTTCTTACGCCTAGACTTAGCTTTTTAATTCTCCCTGGTATTAATTATTTGTCAAGATATTTCTGAAAATATTTTACAATAATTCAAATGGCTATTCTTGCGCCCCAGCTTTTTGCAGACTCTGCACCACATTCTTATAACCATTAAATTCTGCAATCATCAAAGCAGTATAACCACCCCGATTTTTCAAATTCACATCTGCCCCAGCTTGCAGTAACAACAGCACAATTTTGCCATAACCTGCTGAGGCAGCCCACATCAATGCTGTTGCCCTCGCCGAGTCTTGAAAATTCACATCTGCTCCCTTTGCCAGCAGCAAATGTATGATCTCTGTGTATTTGCGTTCGGTTGCCTTGATCAAAGCAGTTTTGCCATCATCGCCCAGAATATTGGCATCAGCACCATACTCTAGCAGCACTTTCACTGTTTGAGTATGTCCCTGTGATACAGCCAACGTCAAAGGTACTTCACCAAGGTTTTTCCCATTAATATCTGCCCCAGAATGCAGTAATGCTTCGACGATATGGCTGTGTCCCTGCAACGCTGCTACAAGCAGTGGTGTATCCCCCAGGCGGTTCCTAATTTGAACATCTGCACGCCTGTTAAGTAGCAGCTGTACGGCATCAATGTAGCCTTCCACAACGGCAAGGTGTAAAGCAGTTTCACCATCTTGGTCTTGGAGATTGATGTTAGCACCTCGATCCAGTAAAGCTGCTGCGATCGCACTGTGTCCAGCCGCCGCTGCTGCCGATAAGGCAGTTCCACCATCAGCATTTTTCAAATTCACATCAGCCCCTGCCGCTAGTAGTGCTTCCACCACCTCCAAATGTCCCAAATCCGCCGCTAATGTTAAGAGTGTTTCACCCTCCTCATCTCGGATATTGACATCGACACCAGTTTGCAGAATTGCTTGTAAAACTTCTATTTGTCCCTGCTTAACTGCTAGTTTCAACGCAGTATCATCATCTTTATCTGCGATATTCACCTTCGCACCAGCAGCCAATAAAACTCGCACTACATCGAGATTACCTTTGAGTACAGCTGCCATTAAAGCTGTGCTGCCATCTTCATTAGTGGCATTTACATCAGCACCTTTGGATAGTAAAAGCTGCACAATGTCAAGCTGTTTGGCACTAGCTGCCAACATCAAAGCCGTCAAACCATAGAGTTTTCTAGGCAAGTTGATATTTGCCCCAGCATCTAGCAGCGATCGCACAATTTCGGTGTAGCCTAAATTGGCAGCAAACATTAACGCCGTCGTGCCTTGGCGATCGCACGCGTCCACCCTCGCACCAGCAGCCAGTAGCGCACACAGATGCTTAATATCCCCGGTTTTAGCAGCTTTTAGCAGCAAAGTATCATTGTTTTCAGTCATGGATGAGATCCCACACAGGGGGTTTTGTTCGTCTAACCTCAAAATTTAGTCTGAGATTGTTTATCCACTTTGGCAAGAGGGTTATGCAATTAAAAATTGAAAATTGAAAATTGAAAATTAAGAAACGCAGTCTTGGCAAGCATTCTATCTATTGATTGGATGCAAATTAAAGATAAGGGAGGCTTAACTCTTGTCTTCTCTCCTCATCCCTTAGACTCTTTTAAGTTGGGCAACTTTAAGCACAAAGAATAGAGTTATGCTAACTTTTATGAAGATTTAATAATTGGGCGAGAACACGATGAGTCTGGAACTTTCTGCGTCGGTGAAATATTGGCTGAACTTCTTTCATCCGGTGCTCATGTGGGCGCTATTAGTACTTTCAATTTATGCTGCCTACTTGGGACTGCAACTACAGCGTACCAGAAATGCTCAGGGTGAAGAAAAGAAAGAACTGATTAAAGGTAGATATAACGTCAGACACTACCAAATCGGTTCTATACTCCTAGCTGTGATGGTAGTAGGTGCAATTGGAGGTATGGGTGTCACTTATATCAATAATGGCAAGTTATTTGTCGGGCCTCACCTGCTGGCAGGACTGGGCATGACGGGTCTGATTGCATGTTCTGCTGCTTTGTCGCCTTATATGCAAAAAGGGGCAAATTGGGCACGTGCAACTCACATTCTGGTAAATTTCACACTTTTAGGACTTTTTGCTTGGCAGGCTGTTACCGGGGTGCAAATTGTCCAAAGAATTCTCACTAAAGCTTAGTCCTTTGTCATTTTTCCTTTGTCATTTGTCAAAAGATAATGACAAATGACAAAGAACTGTTGACTCACCGCTTTTGCTTAGAATTAGCAGGAAAGGGTATTTCCAAATATTTATGAAAATCTTCCTGAACTTTGCGAGTTAAGCGGCGGGAGACTTGGCGGACAATTTGGTTAAGTAAGCGATCGCCTGTAGATTGAATTATAGACTTGGGTAATCGCTGAATAAACCTGGGAAAGTGCAAATAAACCATTAAATCCAATTCCCACTCAACTCTGGTAATCTCACCAACGCTAGTGCAAGCATCGTTTTCTATTAACTGTAGAGATGCCCGATAATCTACGTCATAACCAGGCGGTTGGTAATCAGGAATGGGGATTGTACGGATGCGGTAAATACTCTGCTCTGGGGGCAACAATTCTAAACCAATTTTTGGTTCAACATCATAACCAAAAGCACCAAAACGACCAATTACTAAAGCGTAGCCATTTTCCCCCAATGGTTGCACCTTCATGGGTTCAGCGCAACGCGAAAACCATGAAGAGTGAGCATTAAGATACTCAGCAACCTTATCTGCTGGGGCAGGCATTTCCATAAAATCTTGATAACGACCGTAAAATGTTGTGAGCGTCGCTACATTGGCTTCTATTAATGTTTCCTCGGCTTCTTCTTGGCTGGAGGCTACAGGTAAAACTGCTTCTGTTATTTCCCAGGATTTATATTCGCCTTTTCTTGAAAGCATAAATGCATTAATGTATACTTTGGCGTTCGTCTATATTAATAATTCCCCACATGCCTGGGTGATTTCGCACTAAGATCCTATTTTGACCGAAACCTCATTAATCTGCCATCAACTCCATAGAATTACTAAAATAAAGAACTGAACAAGCACACAATAGTTTCCCAGGATAGCATTTCTCATGAAAGCATTTGTAGCAGGGGCAACGGGTGAAACAGGTCGCCGGATTGTGCAAGAGTTGATAGCGCGGAATATTCCCGTCATAGCCCTGGTGCGGGATATAGACAAAGCTAAGGGTATTCTGTCTCCTGAAGCTGAATTGGTAGTAGGCGACGTATTACAACCAGAAAGTTTAACTGCTGCGTTGGGAGATAGCACAGTTTTGTTGGTTGCTACTGGTGCAAAACCTAGCTTTGACCCCACTGGCCCCTATAAAGTCGATTTTGAAGGGACTAAAAATTTAGTAGAAGCTGCCAAGGCAAAGGGAATTGAGCATTTGGTCTTAGTTTCTTCTTTGTGTACTTCGCAGTTATTCCATCCACTGAATTTGTTTTGGCTGATTTTAGTGTGGAAAAAGCAAGCTGAAGAGTACATCCAGAAAAGTGGTCTTACCTATACGATTGTGCGGCCTGGGGGGTTGAAGAATGAGGATAACTCCGACGCGATCGTGATGCAGAGTGCTGATACACTGTTTGACGGTAGCATCCCCAGACAAAAAGTTGCCCAAGTTGCTGTTGAGGCGCTGTTTGAAGTAGATGCACGCAATAAAATTGTTGAAATTGTTGCCAAACCTGAAGCTACCTCCAAAACTTTTGGGGAATTATTTGCCAATGTCGCGTAATTAACCACTGGGGAGTTAGGGGTTAAAACTCTTATAGCGTGTCTTGCTTGGATAAAAAACGCGTTTTGGGCACAGTATTGCTCATAAGTAAGTGTCAACTTAAGCTAAAAATAGCCTCTCTGTTAGCTTTGTCGCCCGCCTGAGAATGAATTCTCAGGCTAATAGCCCAAGTCTACTAAAGTAGACTCAAAATTTCGGGGATATTTAGTCATCTTCAGATGACTTTTGCTATTAGCAAGGAACTTCAGTTCCTTGCGGTAACAGGGTTTAACGTTAAGTTGACACGTATGAGCAATGCCGTGCCCCTACGAACAGTCGGTTTCTATTGGAGTGAACTTTACCAGAATGAGCGCGTCAATCAATGTTCGCTCCATCCCACAACCAAAAGGGTAAAGCGCAATGCGCTTTACCCCTACACTGATTAACGATAGACGAGCGATGCCTACGGCGGTAAACTACGCTCTCTCATTACTTTCGTCTTCACAAAAAGCGATACAAAATCACTTTTACTCTGGAAAGTACTCATTATTGAAAATTTCTTCAGGAGTAAAAGGGCATTTTTCTGGAAAAGTTTCCGGCTGTAAAGCTGTTTTTTGAATTGCTTGTCTTCTGGCTTTAATATAAACTGCATCTAAGCAGTTAATAGAATAGTTATAAAGTGTTTTGGAACGAAAAGAAAATTCTAGCTCATCACGGAAATTAGTTATTTCTATTTGCCAGCCTCGTTGACAATCTTCTTTTTGAGTTTCCCAATAACGATAAAGTAAAAGATGAATTAATAATTGTTTTAAATAACTTTCTACTTTTCGTCTTTGTTCAATTCCCAAAGCTTCAATTTCTTCTGCTAAATGTTGCCAATCCAGATTTTCAATATCTTTATTTTCTAATTGTTTAAGTGTTGTTTCTACCCACAAATAATAATCTTCCTCGTAAAGGGTAGGTTCAACAGATTTTAATATTTCTGTTGTCATAGCTAATCACTCGGAAAATTAATCATTTAATTATAACATAGGTTAGCGATCGCACTATCCCACACTCAAAATGCAGGGGTTTAGCAATGAATCAGTTTTAGAAGTGCAACTCGAAAATAGCACAATTTTAAGTGAGGTAGCGATTTCTTATCGGAAGTAGGATGCTACAAGAAGCGATTGATATTATACTTAGTCGGTATTGTTGGGAGTATCTCTTTATGCTCATTTGTCCTAATTCTTAAAGAAATGAGCAAATCGGGAATGATAACTAACAATTAGATGTGAACTTTAATGGAATAAGTTCGTCGATGATTGTTGTTAGCAAAGAGAGCAAATTTGAAGGAGTCGCACTCTGAAAGGCTTTAAATTCAAAGGTGTTGAAAAACTTATTGGGCCAATAGCCGCACTTCTCGGCTTTGTGTATTTGTTCCAATGGTATATTGGAGACTTGCGATCGCCTTCTGATCCCATCTTTGCAGTTAAACAGCCGCCTTTGGTTATGAAACAGGGCGACCCCTATATCCGCGCTTTAATGCGAACCATCTCGGCAAGTGAGGCCAGTGGGAACCGTCCTTATTCGTTGTTATACGGTGGAAAGCAAGTTAACGACCTTAGCCGACATCCTGAGATATGCGTCACAATTGTCACAGGCCCCAACACAGGTAATTGTTCTACTGCTGCTGGCAGATATCAAATTATCAACATTACTTGGTATCGTTTAGCCCCCCGTTATCATCCAAATCCGATGCAGATGATGTTTTGGACTGCTTATAGTTTTGAAGCAGAATATCAAGATGTAGTAGTTTATCGCTGGTTAAATGATTCTAAAGTTTGGGGAACTGATATTTCTCAACTGTTGCGTCAGGGAAAGTTAAATGATGTTTTGCGGCGGCTTTCCCCCACTTGGACAAGTTTAGGATATGGCATAGAAACTAATTCTGTTAGTAGCTCTTTGCCTAAAATTTATCAGAAAATGTTGCAAGAGGAATTGACCGCAGCTAATCAACCAACAGCCCCGAATTTGACACCATCCCCAACTCCTTCCAGCAAGGCAGTAAAGAAGCAGTGAGGCTATCCTAATCATACAAAAAAACCTTGATATTTTCCACAAATGCCAAGGTATTTTCAAAGTGAATATTATGTCCAGCATTACTAATTATTTTTAGTTGGGCATATTCGCATATTTTAGCCATTTCTGTATTGATAGATATAAATTTTTCATCATATTCACCGACTATTAATAGCAGAGGAATTTTATTATTTTGTAGTTTTTGCCATAAAGAAGGTTGGCATCCAGTGCCCATGAAGCGCAACGATTTATCTAATTCATGCGGATCATTTTGCAATCGAATTGCTATCATGCGATCGTATTCTGGATGATTTTTTATATCACCAAAAATTGGTTGATTATACCAATTTGATAAAAAAATTGCCCAATCAGTTTTTTCAATGCTTATTGCCAATTTTCTGCCTATTTGCGTATCACTTTTAATACGTTTTAATTGTTCTAATTCGGTTGGCAAACCTGGGGAAGCAGATTCCAGTACAATTTTATGAAAACGTTCTGGAAAATGTAGGGTGAGGTATAAAGCCAATCTGCCACCCATTGAATAACCAACTAAAAAGCATTTAGCAATTTTTAACTCATCCAGTAAGTTGATTAAAGCATGAGCAGTGTTTTCCATTGTATAGTACTCGTCCCCACCCAAAACTTGAGTTTTGCCATGTCCAGGAAGGTCAAGTGTTAAATAATAAAATTCGTCGGATAGTAATTTTATAGCTTCATCAAATTCACCTATATTACCCATGAAGCCATGCAAAAAAAGAATCGCTGCTTTGTCTGGGTTGCCAATTAAAGAATAGTGAAACTGATAGTTTTCTATGATCATAGTCTAGCTAAAAATCATCGTTGCTATACAGCAAATTATCTTATGTATAAGCTTATTTTCCCGTTACCTGTTTCTAGAAGTAAACGAGGAAAAAGGAGGAAAGCTCTATTAAAATAGGTTGTCTATCGGTTTGCAATATGATGTTGCGTGAATATAACGATGCACTACTGAATTTTAAGGTATCGCTGTTAATACATCACCCATTTGGCGAAATGTATTTTACATTATTTTTCTAATTCTTAAGGTAAAAATCGATCTAAAGCAGCTTTTAGCTGCTTAATTTCAACGTCAATATTACCCTCTTGTGCAGCTCTACCAATGCACTCAGTTAAATGTTCATCTAAAACAATTCGCGCTACCCTATCTAATGCGCCCCGCACTGCGGCAATTTGCAGTAGAACATCAGGACAAGGGCTATTTTGCTGCACCATTGTTTTAATACCACGAACATGTCCTTCTATCCGTGATAATCGATTGGCAATTCGCCGTAATGACTCTTCGCTATGGACGTGAGGATGAGCCGGCTCTCCAGCCCCATGAGTATGATCTTTATGCTCGTGGTTTGTATCGTGATGGTGGGAATGTTCTGCTTGCTGGGGTATTGGCAAGGATTTATTGCTTAATCGGTTTGATCCATTCATGGGTTATCACAAGACTTGTAGTACTAAGATCCTAGCCTAGTGCGTTGCAGGGAGTGGGGAGTGGGGACTTGTACTGAGCGAAGCCGAAGTAGTGGGGAATGGGTAAGAGGATTTGGGAACAAAAAAAAGACTTATCACTCAAATCACCTTGTCACCTTGTCCCCCTACTCCCTACTCCCTACTCCCCACTCCCTTAACTCTACTACTGACGATTGGCTCTTTCTTGGGGAATAATTTCTGTTACTACCCTACCGCTAGAACTGCCGCCTTTGACAACAATATTTTCTGTTTGCAGATTACCAACGGCCGTTTCACCTGTAAAATTTAATTGTGGATCAACTTGTCGATAAACTACATTTCCCTTAGCTTCAACTAACTTATTATCTAAATACCAAGTTAATGTATTAGATTTCAAAGACTGGCGACGCTGACCAATGGCGTTGACATTACCTGTTAAATAAACCGTTTTTTGCGGTATTTTCATTTCGCCTTGATTGGCAGTGACGGTAAGATTTTCGGCACGTTGGAACATCCGCACGGGGGAGTTTGTAGTGACGGTTTCTGCATTCATGTTCCAGGTCATAGAGTTACTAGTTATTTGCACTGGTGGGTCTAGTAAATCTAATTGAGTATTTTTTTGAATAGTGGCAATTTTCGTTTTTAAGTTGACTTCGCCAGAATTTCCCTTGCCGCGATCGCTAATTTTATTATCTTTATAACGGTCAATTTGTAAAGGGCGATCGCCAATCAATTTTTCTTCTTTAATATTCCAAATTAAATGTTCGGTTCTTACTTGTAACTGGGGATCGTTGGAAGTTGCTACTACTCCTCCAGAAAATTCGATGCGCTGTTCGCGGGTTTTAACTCGTGCTTCCTGCGCCACAGCTTGTAGTTGTTTATGAGTACCGTTCATCTGGTTGCGGACAATCAACAAATCTTCTTGGGGACGCCACTCTAATTCATTACCTTGCAACACAATTCCGTTACTAGGGTCTGTGGCAAATATCTTACCTTTAAGGAACAATTGCTTACCATCTTGTTCAATATCTGCGATATCTGCCTTGATTTGGTAAACTACTTTGCCATCTTGATATAATTCACCATAAGGACTTTCAGCTTGACCAATTTGTTTTTCTTTGGTGTATTTAGCCTGTTTAGCTTGGACTTTCCAAATCGGTCGTCCCACCTCATCTGCTTGTTCTAAGGTGACATCAAAGAAAGTCAAATTGCTATCTTGATTAGATGAACCCGCAGTATCTTCTTGGGAAGCTTGAGGGGATTTATCCCCGCAGCTAACTAAACCAAATACCAAGAAAAAGGTCAAAGGTAAAATAAGAAAAGAGGGAGTGGAGGAGAAATTTTGAATTTTTCTCTTTCCTAGTCTCCCCTTTTGATGAAATTGATGCGCCATTATTCTTGGATTTCTAAGTGTCCATCACTAGTTCTGGAATCTTCCAAAAAACCGATACCAGATAACGGTCGGTATGGATAGCTTTGGCGAGGGGTTTTCTGAATATCTTCTTTGATGGCTTCTAAATCAATGTAGCGATCGCTTACATTAATTAAGCTGTCGCTGGTCATCGAACGCAAGCTCACTACTTCTACCCGCACGCCACGATAACTGACTGAATTTACCGCGTATGCCAAATCCCCATCACCGCTGACTAAAACTGCGGTATCATAAGAATCTACTAACGCCATCATGTCTACTGCTATTTCTACATCCAGGTTAGCTTTTTTAGAGCCATCTGGTAGCTGGACTAAATCCTTAGCAATGACTCGATAGCCATTGCGACGCATCCACAGCAAAAACCCCTGTTGTTTCTCGTTTGTTCTGTCTACACCAGTGTAGAAAAAAGACCGCAGTAGTCTAGAACCTCCAGTTAATCGGCACAATAGCTTCGTGTAATCGATTTCAATCCCTAGTTGCAGTGCAGCGTAAAATAGATTTGAGCCATCAATAAATATGGCGACCCTACCCCGATTCTCCAAAACTTGTTCTGGCGTAAATATTGAATCGTTTTCCAAATTATTCAACATCATTGTGATACCTCAATTTTTATCCCTGTTATTTTTGATACAAATTACCAACTTTTAGATGCTAGTCACAGCGGCTTATGATAATGTTCCGCGGCTAATTTAAATTGAGCCACGATAAATTTTTTGAGAAAATAAGAAATTGAACAAAATCAGAGTTTGATAAGGATTAATCGTTTTTCGGGGGTTCTATTCGCTTAAAAATCGGTTGGGGTGTACCCAACTGTTGTTTACTAGATAGTATCCCCCATGTTGCATGGGTGGCAAAAGGAGCGCTAACTGAACTTTGTATTTGATCGTTAAAGTTTATTCCAAAGCCCAACTGCTGATAAATATCGCTACTGATGTTCGGAATAATTGGGGATAGCAGATAAGCTGCTAGTCTAACTGATTCTAGAACTGCGTAGAGAACTTTTTCCACCGACTCCTGCTGTCCCTGTTTATATAATGACCAAGGAGCTTGTTCATCAATAAACTTATTACTGGCTTGCACCAGTGAAAAAATGGCTTCGCAGGCTTGACTGAAAGCTAACTCCTCATAGGCTTGTTTTACCTGTTCTCCTAGACGTAAACCAATTGTTTTCAAAGGATTTCCGTCAGGAATTGCTTCATTGCCGATTGATGGGACATTATTATCAGCGCAGTATTTCTTCACCATGTTCAAAGTGCGATTGAGCAAATTACCTAAATCATTTGCCAAATCTGCATTCAGAACATTAATGAACCTTACTTCATTAAAATCTCCATCCTTGCCAAATTCGATTTCCTTAAGGAAGTAATAACGAACGGCATCACTACCATAACGTTGAACTAACGCTATCGGATCAAGGGTATTACCCAGACTTTTGCCCATCTTCTGCCCATCTTTGGTCAAAAAGCCATGCCCAAATACTCGCTCTGGCAAGGGTAAGCCAGCCGACAACAGCATTGCTGGCCAGTAAACTGCATGGAAGCGCAAAATATCCTTACCAATTAGGTGCAGGTTGATTGGCCACCATGTTTCTAAAGCATTTGCTAAAGTCGGTTCTGCATCTGGTTCGAGTAATGCCGTTACATAACCTAGCAACGCGTCAAACCAGACATAAAGGGTGTGCTTGGGATCAACTGGTACAGGAAAGCCCCAATCTAGATTTACACGTGAAATTGAAAAGTCTTGTAGCCCTTGATTTACAAAGTTGAGGACTTCGTTGCGCCGACTTTCTGGTTGAATAAAATCCGGTCGAGATTGATAAAATTCTGTCAGCTTAGTTTGATATTTGGATAACCGAAAAAAATAGTTTTGTTCGTCTCGCCACTCAACTTCTTTGTTAGTATGAATGGGGCAACGGTGTCCTTCTAGAAGATCCCGTTCTTCTTTGAATTCTTCGCAGGATACGCAGTACCAGCCTTTTTGTTGTCCCTGGTAAATATCACCAGATTTCCATACTCGCTCAAAGAATTCTTTGACGATCGCTTCATGACGAGCAGCAGTAGTCCGACTAAAGCGATCGTATTGAATATCAAGTAACTGCCACAAACTTACGAAGTTAGGCACAATTTCATCGCAAAACTCTTGTGGCGCTTTACCTAAACTTTCTGCCGAACGCTGAATTTTTTGCCCATGTTCATCTGTACCTGTAATCAGCAATACCCGATGCCCCAGCAGCCTTTGAAATCGTGCGACTACATCTGCTGCGATCGTCGTATAAGCACTGCCTATATGAGGTACATCGTTTACATAATATAGCGGTGTTGTTAGTGCAAATGTCAATTCTTTTTTATTCACTAGATTCATGGAAAATAAAAATTAACTTATAAAACGTTTTACTGTTTATCGGAAAAACCACGCAATTATACAATATTTTTTCTATTTTTTCCAATATTACCTTAAATAGTAGCAAATTTTTTAGCTCAAAAATTGTTTTGCAATATGCATCAATTCAACTAATTTTTGTTTAAAAGAGTGAAATTAACTAATCATAATTTTTTTGTATAGTTTCTATTAGAAAATATTGTAATCAAAAATACATAATCTAGGATGGAGAAAATCTATCTGGTTTTGTGGATTAGATATTTCTATCTTAAGACGGTCATGGCAGTAGTAAAGAAATGTAAAAATTAAATTAAGATAAACTGCCATATTTCCCGGAAAAATATATTGAATAGGTATGAGTCGAAATAGCCCCCTGGAGATTTCTCGCGCATTCCTGGCGGCGCTTTCAACCCAAATGTTTCGTTATTACGAGGATCGCATTCCCCAGGATGCCAGCGTTTTAGTAGTCAGCAATCACCGTAGCTTTATGGATGCGCTGATTTTAATGGCGGCATTATCGAGTCCGATTCGCTTTGCTTGCCATCACTATATGGGACAAGTGCCTGTAATGCGGGAGATTGTCACCGGTCAATTGGGGTGTTTCCCTTTGGAAGAAACTCAAAACCGCCAGCAAAGCTTTTTTTCGCAGTCACAGTTACTATTGCAGTCCAAGCAGATGGTGGGAGTATTTCCAGAAGGGACTGAACCAATGGTGAAATTTACTATGCCAAATATGGTGGGCGACTTTCAGCGGGGATTTGCCCATTTAGCATTGCGAGCCGATGTGCAGGATTTAGCAATTTTGCCGATCGCGATCGCCTCCTTAGAAGAGGTAAACACTTCTGGTTTCCCCTTAAGGCTTTTGAGTCTATTTGACCCTTCAGAACCTTTATTTAATCAAAATGGTTGGCATCCTCTGGTACTTTATCGTCGGGTTGCAGTGTTAATCGGTCGCCCTTATTGGATTACGCCCCAACATCAAAAACAATATCACGGCAAACAAGCCAGAACTGTTGTCGCTGAACTGACAGAACACTGTCATGGTGAAATTAGCAATTTACTGCGTCAAGGTTGCTATTAAAGCCATTCGTTTTTTATTTTTGGATTGTCCCCATCACTTGCAGTAGCTTGCTCTGAAACTTTCCTTGTTTTTGCTCAAAAGTACCAAAGCTCGTAAAAGCAACAATCAGCAGTCCAAAAGTTTTATACCATTGACCAATGACCAATGACTAATGACCAATGACTATTTCAGAAGTTGAGCTAAAGCCTTGTTTCCTGACTCCTAAACGAGTAAAGCCAGAGTATCCGTTGTTGGTATATTTGCCAGGAATGGATGGAACTGGTCAACTATTGCGATCGCAAACCGTTGGATTAGAAACTGGCTTTGATGTCCGTTGTTTGGCGATCCCACGTAAAGACCTTAACACTTGGGATGTGCTAGCTAAGAGTGTATTGGACTTGATCCACGCCGAATTAGAAAAAAGCTCTCACAGACCAGTTTATCTGTGTGGTGAGTCGTTTGGTGGTTGCTTGGCAATGAAAGTAGCGATCCAAACGCCGCATTTATTTAAGCGAATCATCTTAATTAACCCAGCTTCGTCCTTTCGTCTTCGCCCTTGGTTGAATTGGGCATCTCAACTTACTTACTTAGTGCCATCAGAGTTGTATGATGTCGGCGCACTGGGATTGTTGCCGTTTCTAGCATCTTTACCACGCATTTCCCGGAGCGATCGCCATGAACTGCTGAAAACTATGCGTTCTGTCCCGTCAGAAACCGTTCTTTGGCGGTTGTCTTTACTGCGAGAATTTGAAGTAGATGACGAAAAGTTAGGTCGCTTAACTCAACCAGTTTTGCTGATTGCCGGTGGTAGCGATCGCCTTTTACCTTCTGTAACTGAAGTGAAGCGGATAGGGAATATCTTACCAAATACCAAAATTGTGGTGTTACCTAATTGCGGACACGCTTGCTTGCTAGAGGAAGATATTAATCTCTATGAAATTCTTCAGGCTAATGACTTTTTAGAAAGTAATGCTGATATAAGTACTGGGTTAGAGTTAAGAGGATAGGGTAAAGAGGCCATGCCTACGGCGGGCTGCGCCTAAGCATTTCATCAGTTCATATACTGAAAACGTGGTTTCATAGTATTTTTTTGCTTTTTCTGGGAAGCCTAAAAATAGCGAACATTGAAAAAGGCTACCAGAATTTTATGAAAACTCTTCAACAATCACCCTCACTTAGGGCAGTATTCCAGCAGAAAATAGACACAAAAAAATCTACCAAACACCAAGAAATTCATGAAACATTAGGTCATGGATTTTTGGGTGGTATGGGTTCATTCATATTTGAATTTAACCAAGCCAGAAATAAATTCAAAGGTAATATGGGGGAATGGGTAGTATCACTACTTTTGGAATCTTTTCCAGATACATGGGTGATATTTAATAATGCTTTAATCCCTACTAACTCCGGCTCTTTAACGGAAATAGATCATCTAATTATTGGTGAGGGTGGTGTGTTTTTAGTAGAGGTCAAAACATGGAAAGGATCATTTAGTGCTTACAAAGATAAATGGAAACGGCGTGAAGGTAACAACTGGGTAGCAGTTTCTGGTAGTCCTACTTCTCAAAGTATTTACCATCAAAAAATGTTTAGTCAGTGGATTACTTCATTAATGCCTAATCTTCCTAATGGATTTGTTTCGGCTCCAGTGGTATTCCCAATTGCTAAATGGATAGGAGCAAATGATTGCTCAGTTCCAGTTTTACAAGGTATCCCTGCACTGCTACAGATAATAAATAACTCTCGTGATTGTTTAACACCAATGCAAGTAGAGGCAATTGCCCAAGCCGTTGAAAACTTGACATTTCCTACAAATACTATCCCAATTCCTAAGCCCAAACCAGTTAAGCGGCAGAATCCTATAGTTTGAGTAAGTGCGATCGCACTTAAGCAGGACTTACGCAAACTATAGCCTAAACCCTGATTTTCTTAAGGGTAATTCATGAATTAAATTGACTTTCTGTGAAAGCGTGGCAGGAATTATTAATCTATAACTTGTACTTCTCGGCAGATGTCAAGCCACTCAAACTTTCGCTACAACCAAAAGAGAGAGGCTTTACAAGATGGTGGCAAGCAATGACAGACAAACCCCAAGAAATAGAGGTCAATAAATCAGTTAATTCACCTAGAAAAACTTCAGAAAGAAAAATCCAGACTCAATCATCAGTAGAAAATGAACCGTCTATATTAGAGTCTTTTGTTAAAACTGTTGCTGAGACTGGCAAAGCAGTTTTAGACACAGCACTAGGGGTAGGAGAAGCGACGGCAAAACAAACACACAAATTAATTGAGCAAACAACTCAAACCAGTGGTCAGATTGTGAATCACCTGAGTGAAAATTGGCTGATTAGAAAACTATCTGGAGTATTAAATCTAAATTGGCTAATTGGTACTACTGACGCTGTTGATTTGGAAAAAGCAGAAGTTGCGGCAAACAAGCTCAAGCAACAGTATCCAAATGAATCACCTAGTCAGATTGCTCACCGAATCATGGTGGAAAAAGCAGCTCAAGCAGGCACAGTTGGACTAGCAACAAGTGTTTTGCCAGGAGTAGCAGTTGCATTGTTAGCAATTGATTTAACAGCCACAACCAAATTGCAGTCAGAAATGCTTTATCAGATTGCATCTGTCTACGGGCTAGATTTAAAAGATTCCGCCCGTAAAGGTGAAGTGTTGGCAATTTTTGGTCTGGGTTTGGGTGGAGGCCGTCTATTGAAAGCTGCGGGATTAGGTTTGCTGCGAAATATACCCTTGGCGGGTGCAGCGATCGCAGCTAGTTCAAATGCAACGATGATCTATTCATTAGGGTATGCTGCTTGTCGATTTTACGAAGCCAAGCTAGATGAATCAACTTCCCTAGCATCACCACAGACACTAGCAACATTAAAAGCAGAGAGTGAAAAGTATTTAGAAACTGCGATCGCTCAACAAGCCGTCATGGATCAAATTTTAGTTCACATGATTCTTGCCGCTCATCCAGAGAAGACTTGGGAAGAAATTTTGCCAGAATTACAAGCTGTAAAACTCAGTCCTACCTCGTTGGATGCCATTGCCCAAAATATCAAATCACCTAAATCTTTAGATGTACTGCTCAATCAGCTAAATCGTGACTTTGCTATACCCTTGCTCGCTCAGTGTGAAAAAATTGCCCAGCTTGACAATAAGACTACAGCAGTTGAGCAAGAAATAATAGAAGCGATCGCCAGCAAATTTGATATTGACACAAATAGAATTGGGGCATAGGGCATAGAGCATTGGGCAGAGGAGGTAAAAAAAGTGGAGTTATCAGCGAAGTTCACGAGTATCAAACACAGAACTAGCCATTTTTAATAACTTTAAAGCCTGCCAAACTCCAACGGCTTGACAGGCTTTTGTAGTGTTTTACTAAATTAATGTTCTATCATTAATCTTTCCAAATATAACTACCTCTCTTTTTTTAAAACCTTTTCCTTTTCTCACTCGATTTTTAAGTTGTTGTTTATCTAGTCTAAGTTTTTGCCTAGTTAATTCCTGAGCTATTAATTCATGAGCGCGGCTTTTAATTTTTATTTGGCTTTCTATTGGCTGTTCTTTAATTTTTTCTCTTAGGCTTTTACCCATTCTTCTTACCCTTCCTCTTTTAATTTTTTAAGATGACTCTTGTAGCGTGCATCAGCCTTTTGAATTAAATGTTTATCAGTATTATCGATTGACACTCTCAGCACTAAAATTATAAATACTAACCCCTGCTCCCCACTCCCCACTCCCGACCCCCCCTATACTGAAACCAGAATTTTGAGCAATACTGGTACAAGAAGGAATATTTACACAAAATACCAACATGAAAATTCAACCTAGTGATAAGCCTTTGCTAGAGTGGGCAGGCGATAGTTTGGCAATTGGATTATTTGAAGATGCAGTAGAGTTAACTGGAGAATTGGCAACTTTAGATCAAAAGTTTTCCGGGGTATTAAAAGAACTCATTGCTGAAGAAGAATTTAAAGGTAAAGCCAATAGTACGATCTTCACGCGTGTGAATCCTGGTAGCCCGGTGCGGAAATTGATTTTGGTAGGCTTAGGTAAAGCAGATGCACTAAAGCTTGACACTTTGCGACGCGCTGCTGCTGCCGTAGCCAGAGTAGCAAAAAAGCAAAAAAGCAAAATTTTGGGATTTAGTTTCCCATTGTGGAATAACGATCCAGCCGCAAGTGCCCAAGCGATCGCAGAAGGTGTAGAATTGGCGCTTTACCAAGATAATCGCTTTAAATCAGAACCAGAAGATAAAGGTTCACAAATAGAAACCGTAGATTTACTGGGATTTGTTGGACAAGAAGCAGCCATCACCCGCGCCAATCAAATCGTGTCAGGGGTAAACTTGGCACGGCAGTTAGTAGCAGCACCAGCTAATGCAGTAACACCAATTACTTTGGCAGAAACTGCTCAAGCGATCGCTAAAGATTACGGCTTACAAGTAAAAATTCTGGAAAAAGAAGACTGTGAAAAGTTAGGTATGGGTGCTTTTTTGGGAGTCGCGCAAGCTTCCGAGTTGCCACCTAAATTTATTCACCTGACTTACAAGCCAGAAGGTACACCCAAAAAGAAACTGGCAATAATTGGCAAAGGTGTAACCTTTGATTCCGGGGGACTCAACATTAAAGGTGCAGGTAGCGGCATCGAAACCATGAAAATTGATATGGGCGGTGCAGCTGCTACCTTAGGGGCGGCAAAAGCAATTGCTCAAATTAAGCCAGATGTTGAGGTTCACTTTATCTCGGCGGTAGCTGAAAACATGATTAGCGGTCGCGCCATGCACCCTGGAGACATTCTCACAGCATCAAACGGCAAAACAATCGAAGTGAACAACACCGATGCTGAAGGACGTTTGACCCTAGCAGATGCCTTAGTGTATGCCGAAAAATTGGGATTAGATGCGATCGTGGATTTAGCCACCCTAACCGGTGCTAACGTTATTGCCTTGGGTGAAGATATTGCTGGTTTGTACACCCCCGACGATGCTGTAGCTTCCCAGTTAGAGAAAGCTGCCCAAACTTCAGGAGAAAAGATTTGGCGGATGCCAATGGAAGAAAAATATTTTGAAGGACTAAAGTCTGGTATCGCGGACATGAAAAATACTGGCCCGCGTCCAGGTGGTTCCATTACTGCTGCCCTTTTCCTTAAGCAATTCGTCAAAGAAACACCTTGGGCGCATTTAGATATTGCTGGCCCAGTATGGACAGATAAAGAAAATGGCTACAACGGCGCTGGAGCAACCGGCTACGGTGTTCGGACGTTAGTTAATTGGGTAGAAGGGAGTGGGGAGTAGGGAGTAGGGAGCAGGGGGAGCAGGGGGAGCAGGGGAGGCAGAGGGAGCAGGGGGAGCAGAGGAAGAAGAATCTATAACCAATGCCCAATGCCCAATGCCCAATGCCCAATGCCCCATGCCCAATGCCCAATGCCCAATGCCCAATGCCCAAATTCGTGCTATCTTGAGCTTGCCAGCAAAAATTGTTGCAATAGTAACAGAAGTAATTTGGCAGTCAGAAAGTTAAGCTTTTTCGGCAAAGCCATCTGGTAAAATTTGTAAGGTTTCTAAAAGCTTTGAGCAATGGGATCGACTCGCGTACGGATCGCAATTGACGCAATGGGAGGGGATCACGCACCCGGTGAAATCGTTGCTGGCGCACTGCGAGCAGGGGAAGAGTTGGGTGTAGATGTATTACTTGTTGGTGATCCCCAACAAATAGAAGCTGCCTTGCCGCCAAAAACGAATTTAGGGCAGATGGAAATCGTTCCTGCTGAGGAAGCGATCGCTATGGATGAGGAGCCTTTAAATGCAGTTAGACGCAAACGCAAGGCTTCTATCAATGTGGCGATGGATTTAGTTAAGCAGCAAAAGGCAGATGCCGTATTTTCTGCTGGTCACTCTGGGGCAGCTATGGCATCAGCTTTGCTCCGCTTAGGACGATTGCCGGGAATTGACCGCCCAGCCATCGGGACTGTTTTTCCCACAATTATTGCCGGTAAGCCAGTGTTGGTACTTGATGTCGGCGCGAATGTAGATTGCCGTCCTAAATTTTTAGAGCAATTTGCCGTCATGGGTTCGGCTTACAGTCAATATGTCTTAGGTACAACCGAACCTAAAGTGGGTTTGTTGAATATTGGTGAAGAAGACTCTAAGGGCAATGATGCAGCCGTCCGCGCCCACCAATTACTCCGCGAAAATTCCCAAATTAATTTTATTGGCAATGCCGAAGGGCGTGATGTGCTTTCCGGCCGCTTTGATGTGATTGTCTGTGACGGCTTTGTAGGAAATGTCTTATTAAAATTTGCCGAAGCAGTCGGAGAAGTGATTTTGCAAATTCTGCGGGAAGAATTACCCCAAGGATTGCACGGTCAAATCGGTTCAGCATTCTTAAAACCAAACCTGAAGCGAGTTAAGCAACGCATGGATCATGCAGAACATGGTGGTGCTTTGTTGTTAGGCGTGGCGGGAGTCTGTTTTATCGGTCACGGTAGCTCACAAGCTCCTTCAATTTTTAATGCAATTCGCATGGCTAAAGAAGCTGTTGACAACCAGGTGTTACAACGAATTCAGTCCCAATATATCCTAGAGCGCGAAAGCGGTTAGCGATTCAGTCATAAGTCATAAGTCATTTGTCATTTGTCATTTGCAAGGACGATAGACAAAGGACAAAGGACAAGGGACAAAAGACAAAAAGCTGATAGCTAGGGAGATTAGGAGTGCAAAACTTAGGCATAGCAATTACCGGAAGTGGCTCGGCAGTACCAGCAACTTCCCTACACAACCAGACATTGACTGAACTAGTTGAAACATCAGACGAGTGGATAACTACAAGAACTGGAATTCGTCAACGACGATTAGCCCTGCCATCCGAGTCCTTGAGTGTACTCGCTACTGCCGCCAGCAAACAGGCGATCGCAGCATCGGGAATTAAACCAGAAGACCTAGACCTGATTCTGCTAGCGACTTCCACCCCTGATGATTTGTTTGGTAGTGCTTGTCAAGTACAGGCTCAACTAGGAGCCACCAATGCAGTAGCTTTTGACTTGACCGCCGCCTGCTCTGGCTTTGTGTTTGGTCTGGTTACAGCAGCCCAATACATTAGAACAGGTGTCTATAGAAATGTACTGTTGATAGGGGCAGATATCCTCTCTCGTTGGGTAGATTGGGAAGATCGGCGCACTTGTGTATTATTCGGTGATGGTGCGGGGGCAGTAGTATTGCAGGCTGACAAAAGCGATCGCTTATTAGGATTTGCCCTTAAAAGTGATGGTACTCAAAATCATCACCTCAACCTTGCCTATGCAGGCGCTTCCCAAGAATTGCTCACTGGTGTAAATATTACAAAAGGCACTTACCAACCTATTACCATGAACGGCAAAGAAGTCTACCGCTTTGCTGTGCAAAAAGTGCCAGAAATCATTGATAAAGCCTTGTTTCAAGCCAACCTTAGTGTTGACAAAATAGATTGGCTGCTGTTGCATCAAGCCAATCAGCGGATTATCGATGCCGTTGCCCAACGCCTAAATGTCCCAGAACATAAAGTTATAAGTAATCTTGCCCAGTACGGCAATACCTCTGCCGCTTCTATTCCCTTAGCTTTAGATGAAGCAGTACGGCAAGGTAAAATTAAACCTAATGATATTGTTGCTGCATCCGGCTTTGGTGCCGGTCTTACCTGGGGTGCGGCAATTTTTCAATGGGGAAGATAAATATTTTTTCCTTTGTCATTAGTCATTTGTCCTTTGTTAATGACCAATGACTAATGACCAATGACCAATGACCACTGACTAATGACTAATGACTAAAACTGCATGGGTGTTTCCCGGACAAGGTTCTCAAACGCTGGGAATGGGAATTGACTTATTAGATATAGCTTTCGCTAAAAACAAATTTGCTCAAGCTAAAGAAATTTTGGGTTGGTCTGTAACAGAAATCTGTCAAAACGAAGAAGAAAAGTTATCACAGACGCTATACACCCAGCCAATTCTTTATGTGGTAGAAAGCATTCTTGCTGATCTTCTCCGAGAACGTGGACACCAGCCAGATTTAGTTGCAGGCCACAGTTTGGGAGAATATTCTGCCCTTTATGTAGCGGGTGTCTTTGAATGGTCGGCTGGTTTATATCTAGTAAAGCGCCGTGCAGAACTTATGGATAGTGCCGTTGGTGGTATGATGGCAGCTTTGATGAACTTTGACCGCGAACAGTTAGAAAAAGTCATTGCCGAAACGCCTGATGTGGTGCTAGCAAATGACAATAGTCCGGCTCAGGTAGTAATTTCAGGCACGGTTGAGGCTGTACAAGCAGTAATGACTCAAGTTAAAGCAAAGCGTGCTATTCCCCTAAAAGTTTCTGGAGCATTTCACTCACATTTAATAGCACCAGCGGCTACGGAATTCCAAGACATTCTAGAATCTGTGGAATTTCAGCCAGCTACTGTGCCAGTCATGTCTAATGTAGAACCAATTCCATCTATTGATGCCGAGATTTTAAAGCAGCGCCTGAACAAACAAATGACTGGTTCTGTAAGATGGCGAGAAATTTCTCTGCAATTACCAGCTAATGGTATCCAGCGAGTAGTGGAAATTGGCCCTGGTAAAGTGCTAACTGGTTTAATTAAACGTAGCAGCCCTGATTTAATATTAGAAAACATCCAGAGTGCTGCTGATTTGCCTGTTTAGTTTTTTATAAATTTATGGAATTATAATACCGAAGCAATCTTTGAGAAATAGGAAAAATAAATTCTCCTCAAGTTATGAAGTTAACTTCTATCGGTAGAGTTACAACAAATTCTGCGCCCTTCCCTAGTGTGGAATTACAATCAAGTTTACCTTGATGTAATACCATTTCGGTTTAATAATGGTACAAATACGCCGTTAGGGGCATGGCATTGCCCATTGGTGTCAACTTAAGCTAAAAGCCTTTTCCAATCTCGTTTCCAGCCTCTGGACTGGAAATGCAACTCGAAAAGCGGCTCTGCCGCCAGCAAGGGAGGCGGAGCCTCTAAGATGGCATTCCCAGCCGGAGACTGGGAACGAGACACGAGACAATATCTAATGCCATGCTCCTACGAGAAATCTATATGTATCAGGATTTTTGCGAATTGTTATAAGCTATTACGCCCAATATTTTAAGGTTGACTACTACACCACCAGTTTTAGTTTTTAACTTTACCTGAACCGTATTGGGCTATATGCTACAGCGGTAGCTGGATCACAAATTCAGTACCTTCGCCTGGTCTAGAATCTACCTCAATCACTCCTCCATGTTTTTCTACGACGATTTGACGAGCGATCGCTAATCCTAATCCTGTCCCTTTACCCACAGCTTTAGTAGTAAATAAGTGGTCAAAAATCTTTTGTTTTACTTCTTCATTCATTCCCTGACCGTTGTCAGCAATAGCAATTTTCACCCCTTCCTTTTCCAGAGAGGTTTTAATTATAATTCGGTTGGGATTTGACTTAATATCCTCAAAAGTCCGTCCCCTATTTGATTCATCCAGCGCATCAATAGCATTTGCCAGAATATTCATAAACACCTGATTTAATTGCCCAGAGAAACATTCAACTTGGGGCAAGCTAGCATAATCAGTTATCACTTCAATCGCTGGACGTTGTTCGTTTTCTTTGAGGCGATGTTTGAGAATTAAAATAGTACTATCGATACCTTGGTGGATATTAAACGGCACTTTATAATCTTTATCAGCACGGGAAAAAGTTCTTAAACTAGTACTGATATTTTTGAGGCGATCGCACGCCATCACCATTGAGTCAATAATCTTCGGTAAGTCTTCTAAACTATAATCCAAGTCAATTTCTTCGGCATGTTCTTTGATTTGATCGTCCGGATTCGGGAGACTTGCTTGATATAGTTTCAAGTGTTCAACAATATCTGCAACGGTCGGTTTAGCTTGTTTTAGACTAGCAGAAATAAAGCCCAAAGGATTATTCATTTCATGGGCTACCCCAGCAACTAAATTACCCAATGCAGACATTTTCTCATTCTGAACAATTTGTAATTGCGCTTGTTGTAAATTTTCTAAGGCTGTTCCGAGTGCTTGAGATTTTTCTGTTACCGCTGACTCAGCTTGTTTGCGATCGCTAATATTAATAGTTGTCCCAACTACGCGATAAACTTTGCCCGTCTCATCTTTTAATGGACTGAGTGTGGTTAACCACCAAATTTTCTGGTCACTAAATGTTAGACATTCTTCATAGGTAACGGGTATTCCGGTTTGGAAACAATGCAGATATTTTTGCTCGACTGCTGCACCTTCATCAGGATCGATTACTTCTTGCGGAGTTTTACCCAGTACTTGGGAAGCAGGTATACCAACAGCTAGTTCGCAGGATTTACTCCATCCTGTGTACTCAAACCTACCATTATCGCGGGGATCAATCACAAAGAGGAGACAACCAACACCTTCGTAAATACTACTTAAAAACTCTTCTCGCTCCTGAAGATGATTATATAATCGGGCATTTTCCAAAGAAATTGCGGCTTGAGTGCAGAGAAAATTCAAAACAGAAAGGCGATCGCTAGTAAATACCCCTTGAGTTAGTTTATTCTCTAGGTAAATAATACCTACCAACTGCCCTTGATTAATAATCGGTGTACAAAAAACACTTTGGGGTTTATGTTGCAACATATATTCCCCAATTAAACCAGGAATATCTGTTTTGCAATTATCTATAACAACCGTTTGTTGGGTATTTTTGACGTAATGGATAATATTTACAGGAATCACTTGACAATTGTCTAGCGATTGTGTTTTGAGGATAGTTTGGATTTCCTCATGTTCAACAAAAGTAATTGCTCGTACTTGCCAAATGTCTTCTTGGGGAAGCACCAGTACAGCTTTTTTCGCGCCAGAGTTTTCTAGGATAATGCGGGTGAGGCTGGCAACAAGTTGATCTAATTCCAGAGAACTGGAGATAGCTTGAGCCGCTTTGAGGACAGAGGTAAAATCTAGAACGTCGAAAATAGTAGTGCTGCCGGTGGTATTGGCGCGAGTAGATGCGGAAGCCCCACCAAAAGCAATAGTTTCTGAGTGATTGAGGTTGATTTGTTGCTGTTGCAGGATGAGTTGGAGTAGCTGGGGATAGCGTTTTTCTAAATCCTCCACTTTGGCTTTTGCACCCCAACGAGCGTAGCAGTAATATGCTTGTTGCATATATGCTTGAGCGACTTTTTCTTTACCCCAACCGAGATAGAATTTGGCTGCTAGTTCATTGCTAAGTGCTTCTTCTTGGATGTAGCCGTTGGCTTTGGCGAGGGAGATGGCGCGATCGTAATATTCCATCGCCTTGAGCTTATCTCCCATTACCCGCGCTGTTTCTGCCTCAACTAAGTCATACTTGTGCTGAAAATTAACAGGAGCATAGCCAGCCCAATAGTGCATGAGTTTTTGGTTGGTCACTACCTGATTTAGCCAGCATTCTTGCTGATCCTCGCAACTAGAATAGTTAGCCAGTAAGGACAAAGAGTAGTAAAAGTTATGTCCCACAACTAACAGTAGACCAAAAGCTCCACCCATATACTCACAGGCTTTCTCTGCATTGATTACAGCCTGTTCATATTGGCCAAAGGTATAAAGAATAGTAGTTTTAGCAACATAAATGGAAAATAATGACTGATGATTGTGGTTGTTGTGAAGATGCGTCAGCATTTCTGTCTCATCAAAATCGATGCCATTCAAGTAATATTGGTGAGAAGATCGTCCAAGTAAATTTAAGGTGACTTGTCTCCAAACCTGGGCATAATCAACACAATGTTTTTGTTTGAGTTTTAAAAGTAAATCGATATATTTTGCTTGCCTTTCTTCAACAACGTCTAGAGTTTCTCCAATTAAGAATAAATTCGTACATTCAGCCATCATTGAATAGCTGGCGTGTTCGATATCTCCAACGTCTAATCCACACTTGATACTTTCCCGCAAAAATGTCAGTGTATTTCGACCATGCTCTTTATAAGCACAGATAAAAACACCAAAAATCATATAAACTTTTGAGTTTATTTCCTGACTATGGTATTGCTCTAAAAGCTTTAAAGATATCCGACCAGATTGATAACCTGGATCAACATCTTTGATTACAGCACAAAGCAGTACACTATAACCTCCATAAGCAAAAGCAGCTAAGGATGAATGTCCTTGTTCTAGACAAAGATGAAGCATTGTCAGTGCTACTGACGGAAATAAATCCGGTTTGACATGATTAACAGGAGGTGTAATGCTAATCAGCAACCGCAGTGCAGCCAGAGATTCCGGATTAGTCATTTCTGGAATATTGGCTAAGTTTGTTAAAGTTGGTAGTTGAGCTAAACGATTCTCCGGTTCTACATCAGGTGATCTCAACGAAATTTTTAACTGCTCCAGTGCTTTTAACCCTGTTTCAATGGCTTTAACTTGCTGATCTTGGGCAATATAAATCTGAACTTTCAGTTCATAAGTTTTAATTCTGTCCAACATCTGCGTAGTTTGCTGCAAGATCAAGTCTGTCAGTTTGATAGCTTGTTCAAAGTTGGTGTTTAAATATTCTGCTTTTGCTGTATCTTCATACAGTGCCAGGGTGAGATCGTACTGACTTCGCCAGCTATCTGCTGTTAGCAATTCCATTCCTAGTTTTAGATACTCAATTGCAGCAGTGTAGGCAGTAGCAGCTATAGCTTTCCGTCCAGCTAACAGATTTAACTGAGCTAGTTGCTCTCGTTCAGCCTCTTGAGTAATTAATCTTAATCCGAGATTCAATTGACTAACAATTTGAAATATTTTCTCTTCTTGCTCGCTGGCAGGAATATTATTTAACAGTAGCCGACCCAGTTTTAAGTGAGTAGACTGCTTCTGAGATTCTGGAATTAAAGAATAAGCAGCTTGTTGAACGCGATCGTGTAAAAATTTATAGTTCGGGACTTGAAAATTAGAATTGAAAGGCTTTGAATCAGAACCCTCTTCACCTTGCTGAAAGAATTTATAAACATCACCAGTAGTTAAAAGTAACCCTTCTTCCAAAGCTTTCCACAAATCAGCAGCCGTTTCAATTTCCGATGATTCTGAAACAATTGCCAAAGTTGCTAAATCAAATTGATTGCCAATACAAGCAGCTAACTGCAAAATGTTTTGAGTTGATTGCGGCAGTCTTTGTAGTTGAAATGCCATAAAGGTAACAACATCATCTGTAACCGATTGCTGATTCACTTGTGCAATATCACATTCCCAACAGGCTGACTCAAAATTAAATTGAATGAGTTTATCTTGATGTAATGCTTTGATAAATTGCGTAGCAAAAAATGGATTACCTTGAGTTTTCTGAAATACCAGTCGAGAAAGAGGCAACGCTAAATTTTCAGAGCACTTAAGTGTGTCAGCAACTAACTGATTTACTTCTATTTGACTTAGTGGTGCTAATGTAATCGTATTGATTGTCAAGAGTGTTTTTTCAATTTCACTTAAAGTCAACATTAATGGATGTGCTGTTTGGACTTCGTTATCACGGTATGCACCAATTAATAAAAGATGTCCTGCATCAGTCATTAATAACTGAATTAACTTCAGCGATGTTGAATCTGCCCATTGTAAATCATCTAAAAACATCACTAAGGGATGTTCTACACTGGTAAAGACTTGGGTAAACTTTTGGAATATTAAATTAAATCTAATTTGTGCTGCGTTTCCTGATAATTCGGGAGGCGTTGGTTGTTGACCAATAATCTTTTCTAATTCAGGGATAACTTCAATAATTACTTGTCCATTTTCACCCACAGCCTTTAATATTTTACTTTTCCATTGCTGGATTTGGGTATTACTTTCTGTTAATAGCTGCTCTATTAAATCTCGAAATGCTTGCACCAATGCACTTAAGGGAATATTCCGTTGAAATTGATCAAATTTCCCTTTGATAAAATAACCACGTTGTCTAACAATCGGTTTATGAACTTCATTAACAACCGCAGTTTTACCAATCCCAGAAAAACCAGCTACCAGCATCATTTCGGTTGCACCCAGGCTAACTCGTTCAAATGCTTGGAGCAGGGTTTCTACTTCTGTTTCTCGCCCATATAGTTTATCAGGGATAATAAAGCGATCGCACACATCCCGTTGAGCAATTTGGAAGTTCTCAATCTTACCAGTTTCTTGAAGTTGAATTAAACAATTTTCTAAATCAAACTTCAGCCCTAATGCACTCTGATAGCGGTCTTCGGCATTTTTAGCCATCAGTTTTATCACAATGTCACAAAGCACTTGAGGAATCTCTTCCCTATTGTCTAAAAGTGGTGGTTGTTTAGCAATATGACAATGCACTAACTCCATCACATCGTTTGATTGAAAGGGTAACTCTCCTGTAAGTAATTCGTAAAAAGTTACACCTAAAGAATAGAAGTCAGTTCTGTAGTCAATTCCCCGATTCATTCTTCCTGTTTGTTCAGGAGAAATGTAACTTAGTGTCCCTTCCAACACATTGGGATTCATTAGGGTTTGAGTTTCCCGTGGTAGTAGGGATGCAATACTAAAGTCAATTAATTTAACTTGTTTGGTTTCTGGATTAATTAGAATATTGGCGGGTTTAATATCTTTATGAATAATGCGATCGCTGTAAAGTATATTTAAGGCATTGCACAATGGGATCGCTATTTGTAAAAAGTCCCTAAGATTTGGTAAGTTTTCCCGTGTTTGCCATTCTTTAAGAGAAATCCCCCCAAAGTCTTCCATCACCAATGCATAACCATTTTGATACGCTTGAAGGCTATAAGTTTGGATGATTAGAGGTGAGTTAAGATTTTTGGCAATGGTGTATTGATTGCGAAACTGCACCAATTCGCTAAAACCCGGATAAGGATTTTTCAGCAGTTTAATCACTACAGGTAAGGAATCAGTTTCCCGATAGCCTCGATACACTAGGGTTCTTGAACCACTATAAAGTTGTTCGTTAACTTGATATCCGGGGATAGTGACTAGACTGGCAACCATACTGCTAAATCCTGGCGATTTACAGATTTAGTATTCCCAGATGGGTGAAGCAATTTATAATTTAACAGAATATTAAACAATAAATTATCCAATATTCGTAGATATGGCGTGTTATGGCGTTTTGCCTAATGTTAAATATTTTTTAATTGGAAGCTCGTAAAAGGATATTTTCAAAGGTAGGGAATGTAGCAAAAAAGCTGATCTAAAAATTGTCACAATCAGTACGTTGGGTTTCTACAGCTTTTTGGAGTTTGCTCTGGGCCTTGCGATCGCTTATGCTAAGTTCAGTTTGATTTGCATAATCTTCTGTGGACAGAAACCGCGAACCGTTCATCAGTCTGGCACTTTACCATGCCTTTAAATGGTCAGTCGTTAGCCCCATGCTTCACGCTTACTTTCGGGGCCAGATTCATGGTACGGAAAATGTCCCCCAATCAGGGCCTTTGTTGGTAGTGAGTAATCACGCTAGTTACTTTGACCCGCCAATTGTCTCCAACTGTGTACGTCGTCCAGTGGCGTACATGGCTAAGGAAGAGTTATTTAAAATCCCAGTTTTGGCGCAAGCGATTAAATTGTACGGTGCTTACCCGGTGAGTCGGGGAAATGCCGATCGCAATGCCATCCGTTCCGCCCTAGAATATCTCAATAACGGTTGGGCTGTCGGTGTTTTCTTGCAAGGGACTCGCACCCCTGATGGTCGAATTACAGACCCCAAGAGAGGCGCACTGTTGCTGGCGGCGAAAGCAAAAGCTCCAATATTGCCAGTTAGTGTCTGGGGTACTGAGGAGATTTTGCAAAAAGGATCGTCCCTACCCCGCGCAGTTCCCATCACTGTGAGAATTGGTAACTTGATTGATGCGCCTAGTTCCAGTAATAAAGAGGAATTGGAAGCGTTGACACAAAAATGTGCCACGGTAATTAACGAGATGCATAATTTAGGACGATAAGCTATACAAGCAAGAGATATATGCTTTAGGGAGGTAGCGATCTCGCCTTAGCCTCTGTATGTTTAAGGTCAATGTGCTCTAGCAATGAAGTCTAACTTTGTGCTTAAATGCAACTGCTAGGCAAATCTACCATAAGTTTCTCTTTAAACAACATATGAGCGGCTTTGAGGCCAAGAATTTTTGGGATCGATTAAATAATCTGGCGTTAGTCCGCTTTTTACTTTTAGTTGCTTCTGGCTGGGCAATTGTACAACTTTTAGCTTACTTTGAAGCGGTCATTGTTATTTTTACATTTGCTGCAATTTTGGCTTTTTTACTCAGCTATCCTGTACAATGGCTGCGGCGTTTTTTGCCCCACGGCGTAGCTGTTGGTGTCGTTTTCTTATTCAGTATTGTGATTATAGGCGGTCTGATAATTACCGTCGGCTTAACGGTTTTATCTCAAGGACAACAATTAATTGACAGTATAACTGGCTTTGTAAATTCTTTAATACCTCTATTAGAGCGCCTAGAAGGGTTTTTACGAAGCCGGAATTTGCAGATAAATTTAGGTTTTATTCAAGAACAATTGCGAAACCAAGCTGTATCTAGTCTTGTTACTAGCTTGGCTGTTTTACAAGGATTCATGACAAATTTCCTGACATTTATATTGATTGCAGTTGTAGCTTTCTTTATGTTACTCGATGGAGAAAACTTGTGGAACTTTACGATAAAAATAGTACCAAAACAGCGGCGAAATAGATTTACAAATATAATCAGACGGTCTTTTTTAGGATTTTTTAGAGGTCAGTTGTTATTAAGTGCATTTCTCACAAGTACGACTTTTTTAGTTTTCTTAATATTAAAAGTCCCTTTTGCTTTGATATTGTCAGTGATCATCGGAATTCTTGATATCATTCCTGGCATAGGAGCAACATTAGGAGTAAGCACAGTTAGTTTAGTTGTCTTGTCTCAAGGTGTTTGGTTAGCATTGAGAGTCTTAATCGCTTGTATTGTCCTCCAACAGATACAAGACAACTTGATTGCTCCTCGAATTATGCAAGATGCGCTGAATCTTAATCCTGTTGTAGTATTCTTTGCTTTGCTAGTAGGCGCTAAAGTAGCAGGCTTACTAGGAGTTTTTATATCTATCCCCATCGCTGGAGTAATCGTGTCTTTATTTGAAATTGATGAGATGAAATCAGAGGTTTAGAGACGCAATTAATCGCGTCTGTACAGGAGTTAGGAGTTGGAAGTAGTAATTAATGTAAAATAGTTTTTTAGCCAATACAAATTGAGGAATGATGTCGGATTTAAGAGCGGAATTAACAGAAATTTTGGATGAGGCAGAGTGGGAGTGGCTAATTCCTCATGTACAACGAGATGCAGTAATTTTGGTGGCACTTGAGCTAAACTTGGTGGATGTTGGAGTAGCGATCGCCAGTGATAACATACCATCAGTGGAACAGTGGATTGATCAACAATTAATTGCCAAACCCACCATAGTACAGGTGGGAGAATGGAATGGCGATCGCACTAAACGATTTAATACTCTCATTGTTCAGCCTTACGTTCTAGCGCAAGAAATAGTTGCTGCTTAATCAGTTTTTGTGGCATTTTAATCGGAGTTAGAATCACTAAAAATATTGATGTAGCATAAAATACATCAATGTATAAGAAGTAGAGGGCGAATATACCTCTCGACTATTGGCTAAAGCAAAATTTTCTCCTTTAATATTTAGCCATCTAGGAGCTAGAATTGTTACCATAATTTCAGATTAGATGTTGAAACCTTGATCCAATCTGAAACTTTAGAACTATTAGAATGGCATCGCCTCTGCCAGCACCTTGCCACCTTTGCGGCAACTAAGCTGGGGGCGACAGCTGCGCGTCATCTGAAAATACCCGATTCTCAGATCCAAAGCGAACTGTTATTAGAGCAAACCAAAGAAGTCTACCAACTGGAAACTCGCCTGACCACGGGACTGTCATTTGAGGGAATTCAAGATATTGGCGATTCCTTAGAACGGGCAGAACGGAGTGGAGTTTTGGCAGGGGATGAACTGTTAGCGATCGCTACCACCCTCGCTGGAGCCAGAAATTTGCGCCGTGTTATTGACAATCAGGAAGATTTGCCGATCTTGACCGACTTGGTTGCCGATTTGCGGACTTATCCAGAACTAGAACAAGAAATTCACCGCTGTATTGATGAACGGGCCCAGATAACTGACCGCGCGAGTCAAAAACTGGGAGAAATTCGCACAGATTTACGGAGATTACGCAGCCAAATTACTCAAAAGCTGCAAAATATCTTACAGGCAAAATCTGGAGCAGTTCAAGAACAGCTGATTACGCAACGGGGCGATCGCTATGTCATCCCCGTAAAAGCACCGCAAAAAGATGCCATCCCCGGCATTGTTCACGACACCTCTACTAGCGGTGCCACGCTTTACGTAGAACCTAATTCAGTAGTGCCCTTGGGCAACCAACTGCGACAAATAATTAGAAAAGAGCAAGCGGAAGAAGAAGCGATTCGCCGCGTTTTGACAGAACAAGTCGCCGCAGTCAAACCAGATTTAGAAAGGTTGTTAGCGATCGCTACCACTTTGGATCTGGCAACGGCTAGATCGCGCTATAGTTACTGGCTAGGAGCAAATCCCCCGCGATTTATCCGGCGAGAAGACAATGAAATCATTACCTTGCGGAATTTGCGACATCCATTGTTAGTGTGGCAGCAACAGCACGAACAAGGGCAACCAGTAGTTCCTGTAGATTTGCTGATAAACCCGCTAATTCGGGTAGTAACGATTACCGGGCCAAATACTGGTGGTAAAACTGTAACCTTAAAAACTTTGGGATTAGCCGCATTGATGGCCAAAGTAGGTCTATTTGTCCCCGCCCGCGAACCAGTAGAAATACCTTGGTTTGACAAGGTACTGGCAGATATTGGCGATGAACAATCCTTGCAGCAAAGTTTATCGACATTCTCTGGACACATCCGCCGCATTAGTCGAATTTTAGAAGCATTAGGGAATGGGGAAGTTGAAGGAGATGAGGGAGCAGGGGAAGCAAGGGAGGCAGGGGCAGAAGAATTAATAACCAATGCCCAATACCCCATGCCCCATGCCCCATGCCCCATGCCCAATTCCCTAGTCTTACTCGATGAAGTCGGCGCAGGAACCGATCCAGTTGAAGGTAGCGCCTTAGCGATCGCCTTGTTGCAATATTTAGCCAACCATGCCCAGCTAACGATCGCCACCACTCACTTTGGGGAACTGAAAGCCCTGAAATACGAAGACGAGCGGTTTGAAAATGCCTCTGTAGAATTTGACGAAAGTACTCTCTCACCCACTTACCGTCTGCTGTGGGGCATCCCAGGACGTTCTAATGCCTTAACAATTGCCCTGCGCTTGGGATTAAAACCAGAAGTGGTAGAACAGGCAAAAACTCAAGTGGGAGAGGCCACAGATGAAGTTAACCAGGTGATTGCTGGTTTAGAAGCGCAACGCCGCCGTCAGGAAACCAAAGCAGCCGAAGCCCAAAGTTTGTTGCAGCAAGCGGAACGCTTATACAAAGAAGTATCAGCAAAAGCCGCAAGTTTGGAAGAGAGGGAAAGCAGTCTGCGGGCTTCGCAGGAAATAGCAGTCCAACAAGCGATCGCTCAGGCAAAAGGTGAAATTGCCCAAGTGATTCGCCGATTGCAGAAAGGTACGCCCACAGCCCAAGAGGCGCAGCAAGCCACCAATGCTTTGAATCAAATTGGCCAGCAATATCAGTCAGCAACGCCAGCAAAACCAAAAGCTGGATTTATGCCCAAAGTAGGCGATCGCGTCCGCATTCCCAAACTCGGCCAGATAGCGGATGTGATCACCGCCCCTGATCAGGATGGCGAGTTAAGTGTTCGCTTTGGGCTAATGAAGATGACGGTGAAGTTGCAAGACGTAGAATCTCTAGATGGTCAAAAACCCGAACCAATCGTCAAACCCAAACCAGCCCCAGCAGCAGTAACTCCACCACCGCAAAGTGTCCCAGAAATTCGCACCTCGCAAAACACTATTGATTTGCGCGGTAAGCGAGTGGCTGATGCCGAATACATTTTAGATAAAGCCATCTCGGAAGCTACAGGCCCAGTCTGGATTATTCACGGGTACGGCACTGGGAAACTGCGACAAGGAGTTCACGCATTCTTGCAACAGCATCCCAGAGTTAACAACTACGAACCAGCAGAACAAGCAGATGGCGGCACTGGTGTCACCGTTGCTCACATAAAATAAAGAGCAGGAAATTTGCAATGTTACTTGAACTCAATCAACTAATTGTTAGAGCTGGTCATCAGTTGTTGATTAAAGATGTCTCTTGGTCGGCATACAAACGCATTTTGGCAGAATTGGGAGACAATCGGAATTATCGGATAGGTTACAGTCAAGGGGTGCTGGAAATAATGGCTCCATTACCAGAGCATGAAGTAGCTAAAGTTATTATTGGCGACTTGATAAAAGTTTTATTAGAAGAACTTGATCTGGAATTTTGGAGTTTGGGTTCTACGACTTTTGATAAGGAAAGTATGGATGCTGGGGTAGAACCCGATGATTGTTTCTATATCCAAAACGAAGCTAGAATTAGGGGCAAAGACAGAATAAATTTAGAAATTGACCCGCCTCCAGATTTGGCTATTGAAATTGATATTACCTCCCGCACTCGTTTTAATAATTATCAAGCTTTGAGAGTACCGGAACTGTGGCGATGGAATGGAAGTAAGTTGCAAATCAACGTGCTATTTGATGGGAAATATGTAGAATCAAATACCAGTTATATTTTCCCTAATCTGCCAATTTGCCAAGTTATTCCTGAATATTTGATGCAGAGTAAAAGCAATGGCAGAAATGTGACAATGAAAGCATTTCGTGCGTGGATAAGACAGCAAATTAGTAGACCGATTTAGCTGAAATTCTCAGAAATGGCTACTCAAAAATGTTTTGGCTAGTGGTTAAAAAGAGTGATTTTTTACTCATATAAACTTAACCACGAATACCTGAGTTAGCAAAGTCACACCGACAGCACAAGCTATCCGTGAAAAGGCAACAAAATACTTTTTCATAGTTGTTATATTATTACATTGCTATTACTACTCAGTGAATTATCTATAACCCATGCTTCAGTATGGGTTTTGATAATTGTCTAAACTATTACCTCAGCCCATCAATATAAAATAAATGAGTTCTGATATGTGCGTAGTTTGCGGTTAGATCTGTGCTACCAACTAAATTGGGTAAAATCAATTGGCTAATATCTTCAAACGTTGACTTTATCAAATTTTTAAGGAGGCATCAATCGTCCTGATGTTGCCCAGCCTGTTCTGAAATAACAGGCTACACACCAGCGAAACTGGGGTGGGTGATATCCAGCAGCAAGAAGCACCTCTAGCGAACAGGCAAAAAATTTGTATAGTAATTATGTATACATGAAGACCAAATAATAAACATCAAAAAATTTCAAAATTTAAAACCGCAAATAAATTAGGAGGTATTGTACATAATTACTTGGCGATAATTAGCGGTTAGTATTCAAAACAATAGTTTATTTATACTCTTGTACGGAACTAGCAGTGAAAGTCGGGTAAACCTTAACTAGAATTGATAATTTTTTACTTTGTCGAAAATAAATTTTCATTTAGAGTAGGACAGAGATACCTGTTGTTTACTACATAGAAAAAAACTACCTGAAGCCTCTGGCTCATAGCTATGGGAAACCAAGCTTGATGCTTGAGAGTCTGGTTTCAAAATGGGTAACAGCAACATCCCCTATCAGCTTGATCACCTATGCTAAAAGTTATGCACTCGGCCGCCAACTCAGCCACTCCAAATTCCCAGTGGGAGGATTTAATCAAGCTTCCAGCCCCAAACACAGTTCAATGGGACAATATCAAAACCCAATTAGACTTGGTGCTGTTGGCGCTAGAAACTTTAACTGGGATTGGTTCAGAGGCTATGCTTTCGGCGGCAACTGATCTGAATTTAGAGTCAAGAGTGCCAGACCGCGTAGCTTTATGGCGACTGCGCCAATCAAATCCCCTACGCAAAGGTCAAGGAGGGCGAAAAAAGTTAGATGTTGAAGAAGCGCGATCGCTTGTTCTGATCATCTGCTACCTAGCCAAACAGCACCAGGAATTGATTCGCCGCGCTGTCGGTCTATTAGAACAAATGGCAGAAAATAACCGGGAACCTCACCAGGCTGCTTTACTTGGAGATTATATTGATGCTTTTTGCAATACCTACCAAGAGCGGATGGAAGAGGACGAGAAAATCTCAACGGATTTACTTACCAACCTGGCACTAAAACTGCTTGTAGATTTACTTTTTTACAGTGCTCCTGGTGGGCATCGCCGTCTCTGGCTAGCACTTATAGATCGTTCTACAAAATTTTAGATTTTAGATTTGAAATTCCTCAACCAAAATTCGCTCATGAAAGTTTGCTAGGTCAGGAAACTCTTTTGATGGTCGTTAGCCCTTGGGCGATGTACTATCAGCACTGCTTCCTCCTTGCACACCAGTTTGCACGACTAAAGGAACTTGATAAAGTTCTGAGTGGCGGAATCCGCCGTTTTAACTTTTCTTTGCAAGCAACTGGCTCAATTTTTTGCAAAATCCCAAATAGTCTTCCTCGTAGTTCCTGTCATGCCTCTATCAAATTCTGTTATTCGTTGCTATACACCGCCGACTTGTACGCTAGAAGTATTCGCGCAAAGCTCACCTCTGTCCCGTTGGATGGGTAAAACTGTTCTCAAACACCTAAGCTTTGAGCTACGTTTTGATGATCCCCGACTACCAGAAGAACACAGAGTTCCAATTCGGGGCGATCGCGAACAACTCGAAGCTTTATGTGATGCAGTTACAAGCTACGTACAACAATTCCTCCAACAGTCTCCAGAAAGCTTTTGGGTCAGTTTCTCCGGCACCCAGGAGTCAAGCACAGCATTGGGTGAGCCGGAATTAAAGTCTTCAATAAAAACATTAAATTCCTTTAGTACCCAGCTACCTGGGGCAAATATCCACTTAGAACCAAGCAGCTATTTAACTCACAACTTATTTCTCGGTTCTCTGGCCAACCACTCATCTGGCCCTGTAATTCAACTCAGTCTGCTGCAACTATTTGATTTGGCCAGTGCTTTAGATGAATACTCGACTGATGTCATGGCACTCCCAACTCTTAACAGCACAAGTTCGCCTCTGAGGTTTCCAACTTGGGCCCCTATTGCCGCAGTATTAGTATTAGGCGTAGGTTTTTTACCAGTTACGTGGCAATATGCTAACAACATTAGGGAAAAGCAACAGCAGACAGCCCAAACAGCAGATCCAGCAGCAGTAAAGACTGCCTTAGAACCTTCACCCTTACTAAGCTTTCCCACGCCTCAACCTGGACTGGCCACTCCATCAGATAACTTGCTAGGTTCCACCCCTCCACTTACCACATCCAGTTTGCCCCAAGCACCTATAACAAACCCTAGTTCCAGTGTCTCTACACCGCCACCTCTATTTCCAAATAATGCACTGACTATACCTCAGGGTAAGACTTCAACCCTTCCCACTAATCCTGCGCTCGTACCATCGAACAAAACCCCAGGGCAGGAAATTGCTATATTACCAAACCTGGCACAGAACCCTACAGGATCAAGTCCCCAAGCTGCTGCTCTTCCTCAGCTGCGGAATTTGCCACCCAGACTATCTTCTAGTACAGGAATACCAACTAATATCTCACCAGTCCCCCCGTCTGCTGGTACTATACCCAATAGTGGCAATACTCCTACCCAACCCTCCCTATTAAATTCACAACAGCTACAGGAAAAACCACTAACCTCACAACAGCTAGAGGAAAGAATCAATTCCCTACAGCCACCTTCTCCTGAAGAAAAACCTGCTTCACAACTTTCTTCCTCTAGAACTGCGGATAATAATCCCTTTATCGATCAATTAGGGGACGGACGCAAAAGCCCTACATCAAGAGAAGTGGCTACTGGTACATTATTTGATACACCTCAAGTAGCAGAAGCTAGAGAATACCTAAGCAAGCGTTGGCAACCACCCACTGGATTAGGACAAGCATTAGAGTACAGTTTGATAGTCAGTGTTGACGGCACAGTAGAACGAATCTTTCCCCTCAATAAGGCAGCAAGAGAATTCGTTGATAGCGCTGGGATGCCTGAAGTTGGTAAACCTTTTGTTTCTGCCAATACACGCGGACAAAATGTCAGAATTCGAGTTGTTCTCAATCCTGATGGCAAGGTACAGACTTTTCCAGATGAATAAGTAAATCAATCCGTTTAATGCCACTTGTAAAACTGGTACAAATCTTGTGCCAGTTTCTATTTGCTCCCATTGATCTTGAGGTTGCCTTTTGGAGTCCAGTTACCAAACTGGTCTTACTATTGATACCAGTAAACCTACCAATTAATACAATCACTATTAACACCAATTTGCCCAATAAAACTATAGATACAAGTCTGGAAATGCAGATAAAATCTGATGTTTCTTAATTGCGAATTGGTATAAATTACCCAAAATAAAGGTAGGAAATATGCAAACAATTGGTACTCAAAAAGACAGTTCAGCTTGGATTATTCAAACTTGGGCAGCTTTTGTATTATCTATTTCTATGACCACTTTCGGTATTGTAAATTTGCCTGTGGATAGCTGGGTAAAAGGGTTTATGGGTATGGGTTTAGCTTTTTCTATTGGCTCAACTTTTACCTTGGCAAAAACTACTAGAGATTTGCATGAAACTAGAAGATTAACTGCTAGGTTAGACGAGGCAAAAGTAGAAAAATTGCTTTCACAACACGATAATCTAAATTTAAAATAAAGGCAGTCATACCAATTGTGGATTGAAAGGCTTTACCAAAAAGCAGTTTCAAAAATATCAAACAATACTACCTTTTCCTATTTGATGTGATCTACACATCAGAAGTTAACTATATTACAAAGACAAAAGGACTGGTATATCCAGTCCTTTATTATCTTTATTTAACTTTTTTATCTTAATAACGGGATTTTTTGGTTTTTAACTTTTGCTTTTTACGCCGACGTTCACTAGCAGCAACTGCTTGCTCTACCGGATAACCGACTACAGGAATTACCTGATATTTGCGCTCTTCTTCTAACTTTTTGAGTTCAGTGTAATCAACCCAGTGAATGCAATCAACCGGACAAGTATCAATTGCTTCTTGGATAATTTCCTCAGCGTCCCCATCTTGTCGAACCACGCGCGATCGCCCGTAATCTGGTTCAATGTAAAAGGTGTTACGCGCAACGTGAGCGCAATGCTTGCAACCAATACAGGTAATTTCGTCTACATAAACACCATTTTGGCGCAGTAAACCACCTAATTCCGGTTCCAAACCAGAACGCTCTGGGGCATCCCGTAAAAAACCCCCTAATTCTGGTTCCAAACCGGAACGGTTGTCTTCTTGTTCTTCCGGCGACGGCAGAAAATCAGCCATTACGCACTCCAGCGCTGTACTACTAGGCGAATTGAACCATCTTCATTTTTTTGTTGTTCAGCGACCTGAAAACCAACACGAGCGGTTTCTTTTACAACTGTTTGATAAGCATAGCGCTGTGTTACCTGGCGTAAAAATCCGTCCACAGACAGGTTTTGCTGCCAATATTGTAAATCAGCCACCAGTTCATATTCCTTGCCATTCCATCTAAAGCCGATGTCGTAGCCATTTTCTTGCTCAATACTAACTTCCGCAGGATGAGTTTGACCGCGATAGCCGCGTACTTCGCGTGGGCCGGGTTTCCAGTCTATGCCCAATTCAGTCAGAGCATCTTTTAAAGAATCAAGGTTACGGATTTGAGTCTTAATTTGGCTAAAGTGTGACATGGTGGTTGTGAATTAATTACACTAAACTACTGTGAAAACTTACCAATCGCTGTAAGTGGTATGTGTATTCGCCACATTAGATTGCTGCACCTTAGCGGCGAAATATTCTGAGGTTGGCTCATGATTAAGTACTTGCCCCAACTGTGCCTCTATTGCTGCTGTAACCTCAGCGCAAGAAGCACCAATAATGCCAGTGACTTTCTCTTGTACCCGACCGTCTGGATAAATTATGAACTCTAATGTCTCCATTCTTTTGGCCAACCAGGATAAGTACGCTTAAATTGTACTGTCTTAGCAGAAGGCTACAAATATAGCCGTAGGAACATTTTTACTTAGATACAAACCTGCCATTTGTTAACTAATGTTCCATCTTTAAACATATATATCTCAGAATCTTTACAAAACTTATTAGTATTATAAGCACATGCATCAGTATTTAGTTAGTTTCTCTTAACCTTCTCGATTAGTCAAGGTAACTATTGGAGGTAGCTAAGTAAGCTGCAAAAGTCCTAAATATAAGGATTAGAGGTAGTATAGCCAGTAAGGCAATTCACAAAAATATAAAATTTCTTGAAAAACTTTATTATTACTATTCGATTTACCTTATCCTCACTCCAGGTAGGTTGGATGCATTGCAGTGTAAGCCTACAGCGAGATATTGGGGTATACTTACGTGGGCGTTGTATTAGACCGTTGATATAGTGACTTTAGGTGGCAACAGGTGTAAAAGGATTTTAAACTGCGATCGCCATTTTCTGCTATTAGTGAGATTTACTAACCTCGATTATAGACAGTTCAAAGATGTACAAGTTTGCGCCGGCTTGTGAGAAAGAGCAAATAGTCTTTGGTGCTGCGCGACCTGGATACACTGATAAGCTAATCGGCATTTAAATTGCAACATAGTCACTATTGCCTTTGTTTTTTATCTTTCGATGCCACTTAATGACTAACTCACCCTGATTTAATAAGCTAATCGGCATTTAAGCTGCATAATATAAATGCAGAGTCGGTTGAAAATAA
>NZ_JAYGHD010000003.1:0-76539 GCF_034932245.1 Nostoc sp. UHCC 0251 | reverse complement strand
ACCCGATTTATCCTTGCCCTTGCACCATGCCACAAAAAGCGGTGGGTGCAGCTTAATTCGCTGTTCGCGTACAGTTTCAAGACTAACACCAAGTCTTGAAGCTAAACCTTCTTCGGTTAATGGTTGCATTCGGGGAGTATGCACTTTGAATGATGAATTGTTGTTGTACGATTTATTGCCCCGCTTTTGTTGATTGTTGAGATGATTTTGAATTTTAATAATCGCCTCAGTAAACTGTGTCATTCGGGCTGTTATCCCCTCCACTTTTTCTGATAAATCGGCGAGATTAGGGATTGCTGTGGTTTCGTTGCTATTAGATTCACTTGAAAACTGTGACTCCAGCTTATCAAGTCGTGAGCAAATAGCTAATATCGTTTCATTCGTAGGACTTGGGTTACTATTGTTACTAGTAACTAGGTACTCCTCAACACTTGCCTTAATCTTAGAGTCCAAGCGTTTATCTAAATTATCGCCACCAATTGCATCAAGGTTATCTATATCATCTAGGTAGAGTTCGATAAATTGGGTCAGCGTGGCTGTTGCCGTCGTCCCTTTCGATTTACAACGGGCGATAAACTGCTCCCACATCTTTTGGTCGCAGTTAAAAGATGCCAGTTTCTTGTTTTTCCCTGTTTGGCTCATGTCTAGGTACTATCTAGGTTAACCGGGACTGGACGCGGCTGAGTGAGCGCGTCATCCCGAAAAGATAACTACCTTGACACTATCATTTTGGAGCGCATGAGCGCGATGGCGTACCCGCCATGAACCGGTGGCGATTGCTTTTTTACCGATGTTTGCTTTTTTTACGCAGTGCGTGAGAAGTCCCAACACGCCCGACATGGTGAATGTACTTTGCAGTTGTCGCAGGAGAAGCATGGCCCAAATCTGCTTGCAAGTCAAAATCAGAAGCTCCATTTTTCTTAGCCAGCGTCGCGTGAGTGTGGCGCAGAAAGTGGGCGCTGAACTTAATTCCCGCACTAGCAGAAATTTCCGCCATCATTAACCGCAATCCGCGATCGCTTAGAGGTTTACCTCTGTCTCGACGACTGGGACTAGGAAACACCGGCTGATCATTGCTGGCATCGCCACGGTAATCCAGTAGCACCGCACTCGTCTCCGGATCGAGACTAATAGTTCTGGTTTTATTTCGTTTCCCCGTCACAGTTAATAACAGACAATCTCCATCCTCCCGAAACTGCCGCCAAAATAACCCCGGTGTAACTATGCGCTTACCATAATCAGAAGTTTGCCGCGCAATTTCTCCCGCCCTCACCCCACTGTAAAAGACGAGAGTCAACAGCAGCCAATGCATCTTATTAGTGTTGTGTTGCAAATCTACTTCAATCGCCGCTTTTTCCAACTTAGCAATCTCGCGTTCCGACAGAATGCGCTCTGCGAGCTTATCGTCCCATTGGATACTTAAGTCCTTGCCCAAGTCGATAGCAAAATAACCAATAGAAGCTCTAGTACCCCACTCCCACAAACTTTTAATCGCCGCAGTGTATTTAGCTGCCGTATTTTTACTAATTCCATAAGTATTTTTCTGTCCCCGTACTGGCTTTTCATCTTTCAGCCAAGCAAGATTTGCGTGTAGATGAAATAACGTTACCATCCTCAAATCAGATATCCCAAACCGCGACTGCATATAATCAGCAAGCTCATAAGCAATTTGCCGATATGCCCGTCGCGTTTGGTCGCTTTTAATAGTGACAGAATGTACCCATAGCTCAATTAGCTGCTCCGTCGAATTAATTCTCTGGCGATTGGGAAAATAATAATCTACAAGCGCAACCCGGGCTTGATCAAGCGGCAGAGTCACCATCTCCACTGCAAGTGATTCCACGCTTAATACAGGTAAATTTTCCATAAGATAAATCCCCAACCCCCACTGATGATTATGATGCCGAGAACTATAATTCCCGGTATCTTTATGATAGTTGTTTCCCAGACACGATCCAATTGCCCATATAAAATCATCTATATCGTATATACGTGGATATCCTGTATGCGATGATGGTAGTGGGAAGAGTCGGGGAAGTCGGGGGAGATGGGGAGGTAGGGGGAGTGAGTAAATATTAGAACTTAAAGCAAATGGTTAAAGAACTGGTTAGAAAGCATCAAGATTTAGAAATTTATAAGATGGCATTTGATATGGCGATGCAAATTTTTGAATTATCGAAAAAGTTTCCTGTGGAGGAAAGGTATTCGCTTACCGATCAAATTCGTCGTTCAGACGCTCCTAACGTCGCTAACGCTTCGCTATCTCGCTCTGTGTGTGCGAATTTAGCTGAGGCATGGAGGAAGCGTCGATATGAGGCAGCTTTCGTCGCTAAATTGAATGATTGTGTTCGCGGAGCGTGTCGTAGACAATCAGAAGCAGCCGAAACTCAAACCTGGATAGAGTTTAGTGTTAAATGTGGTTACTTGGATGTTGAGATTGGTCGAGAACTCTACGGAACCTATAACCAGATTTTGAGTGGATTAGTCAATATGATTAATCATTCAGAATCTTGGTTGATGAAGCACTAAGAGACTTGCAAGTAAATAACTATTCCATCGCTTTTGAAGCTGGGGGAGAAAGAGCATTTCCTTCCACTACTTCCACTACTCCCCCTACTCCCGCTACTCCCGCTACTTCCCCTACTTCCCCTACTCTTCTCACTTCTCACTTCTCCACAACAAAAGCGCGAGGGACTGGTGGAATATCCGCAGATAAATATAAAACTTCTGTCTGAAGAAGACCGGGAGTTGGTGAAGAGGGCCAAGCAGCGTGCTGAGGATTTGCGCTTAACTTTTAAAGAGTTTGTGCTGGATTGTATTAAACAAGCACTCTCTGAAGAGAGTCCGGATGATGCAGATAGTGCAACTGCTGCTGAAATTGAAGCTTTGAAAGCTCAAATCGCCGCCCTGTCAGAGAAAGTGAGTATTCCTTCTGCGACCAAAACGGAAGTGCATACCCTCCAGGAAAGGGTAAATCAATTGCGGGTGGGGATTTCAAATGAAATTAAGAAGGATAGGGAACAACTTGCTTCTTTGGCGCTGGCGCTCTCCCGACTTGAAAGCCAAATTGAACAGCTGGTGCCTTCTTTAAATCTTCAAGTGGATGGCGAAGGTAATGCTGATAGTGATAGCGACTGGCTTTTTGGAGAAGACTCCGGTGCTGAACTACCGTTAACTTAAGCATGGAAATTGAAGAATGGGGACGGCGTAAAGCCTGCGGCATAACGCGCAGCGTCTCGTAGAGAATAAATTCGCCTGCGCCTTTCTTCCATGCTTTCAAGCACCGGGTGTCCCCGCAGCGCCACGGAACCATACTTGAGATACGGAACCATACTTGAGATAATGTATTACCAATCGAATAGATAGTTTAAGCATTTCCTCTGGTTTAGAGTAACAAAAAGTTTTACGATGTAACCTAGCCAAATAATGTCTAAAACGACTATTTTCACCTTCTACTCGTGTCATATAAGTTTTACTAACAATATGATCCTCATTGCTAATAAAACAAGGATAAACTGGATAGCCATCGGGAGCATCTCACTTTTTAAGGTTACTCAAACAAACAACAATCCATTAAGGTAGGCACAACGATGGGCAAGGACTTGAGGCACATTTTCACGCTTCCACTGTGCGCCTGAAATCTTAGTTCGACGGTCAACCTGTTTAACGGCAGATTCAACCGACCCAGAACCAATCGAACAAATTTGTTCAGCTTGATGGTATTCGTAATTGATGATGCGTAGGCGTAGCCCGCCGAAGGCATCGCGATGTTTATCCAGATAATGGCAAAAGTTTTGTGCCTGTTTACCCTTATATTTGATAAATAGGGCAATAGTTGCGTCAACCTGACCTTTCCATAGTAGAGCCTGGGCTTGTTTCAAGCGTTTTAGGGAACCCCCGATTTTGTGGAGGTTTTCTATTAAATGGAACCAATCAAGCACTTCTCGACGTTGTACATCAGGCGCTAATTGGTTAATGATGTTCCAAATGCCATCATGTCCATCACCAACACAAGTGACTGTGCTAGCCAATGGCTGGTTATTAACCCAATCAATTACAACCTGATTATCTTGAAAGGACGTTCCAAGCATTCCTAGATGATGCAAGCTAATCGCTTTATAGCCAAGCCATGCACATATTTCACCTGACTGAGTGCGGACACGAATGTTTCCACCATCGACGCTTAATTCTTCAACCGTGTCTTCTTGCGTGGGCAACTCAAAGTTCTGGCGATGTACCAATCGCTGTTGACTACTGCGAGAAACCTGCACACCTGTGAAATACTCAATATCTGAGGCTGCATCTTCATAGCTGACATTGGCACTCACACGTAGACAGCAAATTTCCAGATACGGACTCAGTTGATTGCTAGAAGGGACTTCCAACTGCTGCGCTTGCTTGCTTGTGATTGGCAATTCTCCCAGAATACTTTTTAATCGTCGTTGATACCCTGCACTTGTGCCCGTAACCGTTTCGATAAAAAAACCCCTACTTCTGGCATGACATGCTTCTGCATTTGACTTCGCACTGCCGATTCAATTGCTGCAAGGCTTGTCAGTGTTTCTGGTGACGTATCTTCGTATAATATTTTAGCGAACGCCTGAATATGTTCTTGAAGTGCTTGCTTTTTTTCTGGAGTCATCGGTAGATAAATACACTCGTCTTACTTATCCTGACTGATTTTCGCCCTCTTTGCAAAAAACTGGGATGCTCCCATAGCCATCTGTAACGTAAAAATAAGAATGCCAGCAGTTTATTATCTGCCATAAAAGCTTAAAAGTTTCAGAACTGCGGTCTCCTAAAACCCAGGCTATAACTCCTGGGACATGCTTATTTACTGCTGTCCACAACCAAATTTTGTTCTTTTTTACCGATAAACGTTTCTAACTCATCAACTTGAGTTATTTCTGGGATTTCATCCAATTCCTTTGTGTCAGGCAAAGTATTACCAACCTCTTTTACCCAATTGATGACAGTCGTATGATAGCGAAGCGTTAGCGAGTCCGCGAGCGTCTGAACTTTTTTCACTCGTTCTATTGCCCGAAAGCCAGAACCGTTGACATACATTTCTAAACATTCGCGCTTAATTTCTTCCGAGTAACCTTTCTGTTCATAAGAATCAATAAACTGACGACCACATTTCACACAGATGTAATTTTGTTTACCTCTCTGTTTCCCATTTTTGCGAATATGAGTTGATGCACATCTTGGGCATTCCATAGCGATGTCTACGACGGGCTACGCCTACGCACTAATTCATATTTCTATTCTGCAACGCCGATTATTTTAATTGGATGCTGTTGTACGGCGTTTTCCAAATCCTGAATACGTTGCTTAAGCTGTTGGTTCTCAGTTTCCAACTGCCGTAGCGATTCCATTTCGTCTAAGCGCTGCTGCAACTGAATATTTTGCTCTTTCTGCTGCCTGTACAAGTTTTGCAGAGATTGGATTTGCTCTTCGACTTGTTCTTCAGCTTTGGCTGTGGCTTCTGTTTGCAAACCAATCCTCAATTCCTGCTGTAAACGCTCTAGCTCCTGCTGGTGTTGAGACTGGGGTAATCGAGCGCTAATGTCTGTTCTGGTTCTAGTGTCAGCATATTTCTCTCCTGTTTTTATAGATAGGAGAGGTGTTAAAAAGCAGATTTAGCTGATAAAAGATTTTTTCTTGTTCGGGAGCATCCCATTTTTGCAAAAATATCAAATAGCGAGTTGACCATTGAGATAGGCACAACATATTACCCTTGCGGGGGGACAAGTATATTGTATTCCTATCGGATTCATGGTAAAGTCTGCAAAGCATTACTCTTGATATAATTCTTACCCCAAGTTTATTCATCATAGTCTTGTTAAGAACTGTTATTAAGAACTGCTCTGCCGCATAAAAGCTAGATGAAAACTTGATAAAAATTAGATGGTAAGAACTAAGAAATTGGCATTACTATGTCTAACAACTCATAACTATAAGTTGTTAGACATGTAATACATATCACTGCATTCAAATAACTCTTGTAAAGATTATTCAATTTTCATATTTTAAAATTGACTATTTTGTCAATTTGCAAGTTCTAAGTGTTTAATCTAGAGAATGAACAATGCCTATACAACCAACTTATCCAGGGGTTTACATAGAGGAAATCAAGAGTGGTGTACGCACGATTACAGGCGTATCTACCTCTATTACTGCTTTTATTGGTCGTGCTTTACGGGGCCCTGTAAACGAGCCGATTACTATCAATAGTTATGGCGACTTTGAACGCATTTTTGGAGGATTGTGGCTAAATAGTACCCTTGGCTATGCTGTGCGAGACTTTTATCTTAACGGTGGTAGCCAAGCTATTATTGTCCGACTTATTCATGTGCTTGGAGTTGGTGAAGGCGCAGAACCAGTAGCCAGCAAAGCAAGACTAGATATTAATGGATTTAACCTAGAAGCCGCAAGTGAAGGAAGTTGGGGCAACTCTTTGAGGGTTCGTATCGACCATGATGTGATACCTTCAACAGCAGAAGATCTGTTCAACCTCACAATTCTGGATGAAAGCAGTGGTCAAATAGAGGTCTTCCGCAATGTATCGGTGAATGAAAATCACAAAAGGCAAGTAGATAAAGTTTTGTTAAATGAGTCTAGTTTGGTGCGGGTAAGCGGCAGCTTACCAGAGGCTAGACCTACTGCTCATCCCCCTTTGCAGCCAGGACAGAAATTGTGGGCTGATAACGATCCAGCAACTAATACCAAAGCTGAACCGAACACTGGTGCAGACGGTGGTTTGTTAAAATTAAACGACTTTACGGGACCAGGTAAAGAAGGAGCAAAAGAAGGTCTTTATGCTTTAAACAAAGCTGACCTCTTCAATATCCTTTGTGTTCCACCCTATACAGCTGACAACAATATAGATTATAACTCTCTAGTCGCTTTAGCTGCCGAATTCTGTAGAGATCGTCGAGCGTTTTTCATCATTGATCCGCCTAGCAATTGGACTAATAAGGATGTAGCAAAGACTGAGGTTCAGAATAATATTGGTGATCCAACTAGTTACGCTGCTGTTTTCTTCCCCAGAATCAAGCAACCCAACCCTTTACGGGACAACCAAATAGAAGAGTTTGTTCCCTGCGGTGCTATAGCTGGTGTCTTTGCTCGTACTGATGTTCAACGTGGAGTGTGGAAAGCTCCAGCAGGTATAGAAGCAACGCTGGTGGGTGTACCGCAATTAAGTGTACCTCTAACAGATGCAGAAAATGGGGAATTGAATCCTCTAGGAATCAATTGTTTGCGAACTCTACCAGCTGCTGGTCGTGTGATTTGGGGGGCACGGACACGACGTGGGGATGATCGTCTGACCGATGAGTGGAAGTATATTCCGGTTCGCCGTTTAGCACTTTTTTTGGAAGAAAGTCTTTATCGCGGTACGCAATGGGTTGTCTTTGAACCAAATGACGAACCTTTGTGGGGACAGATTCGCCTGAATCTTGGGGCTTTTATGCACACCTTATTCCGTCAAGGAGCTTTTCAAGGTCAAAAGCCGGAAGACGCTTACTTTGTTAAGTGCGACAAGGAAACGACAACGCAAAATGATATCAATCTGGGTATTGTCAACATTATTGTTGGTTTTGCTCCACTCAAACCTGCTGAATTTGTCATTATCAAGATTCAGCAAATAGCCGGACAAATCGCAGTATAAGGAGTAATATATGCCTTCTATTTCCGGAACTCGTTTCGACCCGTACAAAAACTTCAAATTTGTTGTCAGGATAAATGGTGCTGCTGTCGCTGGGGTGAGTAAGGTTAGCAGTCTCAAGCGAACAACCGAGGTGATAGAACATCGCACGGGTGGCGACCCTAGTACTGTCTATAAGTCTCCAGGACAAAGTAAGTACGATCCCATCACTCTAGAACGAGGTATTACCAAAGATCCTCAGTTTGAACAGTGGGCAAACAAGGTTTGGGCACTTGGTGGTAGCCCAGAAGTTTCCTTAGCTGATTTCCGTCAAAATATCACGATTGAGGTTCGTGATGAAGCTGGTCAACCAGTGACTTCATATAACGTTTTTGGTTGCTGGGTTTCGGAATATCAAGCCTTGCCTGACCTTGACGCTAGTGCCAATGCTGTGGCTATCGAATATATAAAGATAGAAAACGAGGGTTGGGAGCGTGCTTGATGATTAACTTGGTTTAGTTAATCAAGCTTTATTAAACCACCAGGGAAATAAACTATGCGATCGCTATCAGCCTCAGAACTGTTAAATATCTGGGAGTGGGGACGCAATCAGCCATCTTACTCTAGAGCGATAAGGCTACTGGCTACTGCTTGTCCTGAAACGTCCATAGATAAGCTCACCCAACTCAGTCTCGGTCAGCGTGATGCTATGCTGCTGACATTACGGGAGTGGATATTTGGTTCTCAATTAGTCAGTCAAGTGACCTGTCCAAGTTGCGGTGAAGACTTGGAACTCAATTTTGATGTAGCAGATATGCGCGTCGCATCACTGTCACTTGAGCCAGTAGAGAAATATTCTCTTGAGCTTGCTGATTATGAAGTGAGTTTTCGTCTTCCAAACAGTTTGGATCTGATGGCGATCGCCGAACACAAACAACTAGATATTGCCCAAGAGGTTTTATTGGAGCGCTGTATATTGGGAGCAGCCTGTAATGGTAAACTTTTGCCGCTAGACCAATTGCCATCTCATGTGATAGATGCAGTGATCGCCCAGATGGCTCAGGCTGACCCTCAAGCAAATGTGCCACTGGATGTCTCCTGTCCCGCTTGCAATCACCAATGGCAATCGTTGTTTGACATTGTGTCGTTCTTTTGGGCTGAGATTAACGCTTGGGCATTTCGAGTTTTACGAGAAGTGCATATCTTGGCTTCTGCCTACGGTTGGCGTGAAGCTGATATTCTAGCTATGAGTCCCAGACGACGGCAATTGTATTTAGAGATGGTGGTGGGCAGATGAGCAATTATCTCTACCATTTGGTAGCTAAAAACTTTAACCTGCTAAATACGGTTCAACCGCATCTGCCGTCAGTATTTGAACCTTTACCAGAGTCCGCCCTTTTATTTGGGGAAGCTGATAATTGGGAGCCATCGAATGTCACTGTAGAGGAAACTGAGTCGGAAACAACGTTAGAGGCAGAAAAATTCACATTTGACATTGAACAGTTGTTGGAGGAGCGGTACGCGTTCGCGCAGCCTGTCCAAAGGACTCAGCGTCAAGCCTCCGGCTTATCGCCTGCAACAAATTTGCAAACACCTGATGAGACAAGCAATCCTCTCTCAACGGATTTAACTTCAACACCTGCTCAACATTCCCAACCAATATCTGCATCAACTCCTTACTTTGTAGAGGAGCCTAACTCTGAACTATCTCCCGCTTGGGCTTTTCCAGAATCAGTCGTGAGTGAAATCACTACTGATAATATGTCGATCGCTCAAGACACAGAGCTAAAAATAAGCACTGTCCCACCAATCCCTGCTGTTAAACTACAGGCACAAAGCTCTACTCAACAACCGAAGCAATCAACTGAAATTGATCCAGTTGTTTCTTCGCGCCAATCTCCAGCAATGGTAAGTTGGGAACTCGTTCCCACTCAACGTCTTCCAGAATCAGAAATAATTTCACTCGCTACCGCTCAAGTAACGCCAACTCCCAACACAGAGCCGTTGACACCTGCTCTTGTGCTAGAAACAAACACTCCCCTTTCGAGTCGTGTTGTTGATGTGTCATTAACTTCTGCAATCGCCACAGAAATAAATGCTTCTTTTTCAAACCCAATCTATAAACACAAGCAGCTTACACCTCAATCTTTACCCCAGCAACCACTTGGAATTAATCGTGTCGTTTTATCTTTTCAATCACCTTTAAAGCCCGACTTGCAACTGTTTTCCATCTCCAAGCTAACAGAGCCAGCGTTAATTCCACTTGCTTCCCAGCAAAGAACATTTTCCCTGCCAAGTTCGGATACTACAACGTTAACGACTGCGATCGCAAAGGGGAACAATGCTGTTCTTGGAAACTTTGCTGTTGAACAATTGGAAGAACCGACAACTCAATTCTTACACAACCAATCAAGTGGAATTCATCGAGCAGTTTCTCTTAAAATTTCACCACAGGAAAAACCTGCAACTGAAACCTCACACAAGCAACCAATTGAAATTAATCGAGTTATTGGCCATTCTCAGTCACTACAGGTAGCGAGTTCAGAACTACCTTCCCCTCAGTTTCAACCAAAATCAGTAACGATTGCACCTGCTGCCAATAAAGTGTTGTGCATTGCAGACAACAAGCCATTAAAACCAGTGTCGGTGGTGGAAACGAATACTCCCGTCTCAATCCCTACAATTAAACAGCAGGAACAACCTGTGGTTGAATTGCAAGGATTGCGCTCGCCTGTGAGGGCGCTGCAATCTGTGCGATCGCTCGAAAAGACTCGGGTTGTTTCGTCTCCACAAGTGCCAAAACAGATAAGTTTGGAACTATCCGACCATCACACTCCAGAAGAAGCTGTGGTGAACACACCTGATTCCATAATGGTAGTGCCTACTACAGACAAGAAACCATTAACACCTGCGCTGGCGGTAAAAACGAACACATCTGCGTTAATTCCTGTCATTCAACAGCAGCAACAGCCTGTAGGTGAATTGCAAGAATTGCGATCGCTTTTAACAACTCCGGTTGTTTCATCCTCCCCGCCATCACAAAAGCTGATAAGTACAGAAATATCCACCGTTCAGCCTCAACCAGAATCAGCAGTGATTTCACCGCTTGCCAATCAGGTGTTGTCCATTGTGGATAACAAGCCATTAACACCTGCGCTGGCGGTAAAAACGAACACCTCTGCGTCAATTCCTGTCATTCAACAGCAGCAGCCTGTAGGTGAATTGCAAGAATTGCGATCGCTTTTAACAACTCCGGTTGTTTCATCCTCCCCACAATCACAAAAGCTGATAAGTACAGAAATATCAACCGTTCAGCCTCAACCAGAACCGATGGCAATAGAACAGAGTGCAGGATCTTCACGAGCGATCGCAAAGAGTGCAGCACCCTCACGGGGGAGGGTATCGATTATTGATAGGATGTCATCAAATCCACACAATCAGCCGTTAACACCTGCAATTGCCATACAAACACACTTTACATCACCACATTCTGTTGCTGAACCACAGGGAAAACTTGCGTCTGAGGTGCAAGGAATTCAGAGGAGGTTTGCTCACCCAGGAGTTTCATCAACACAGCTACCGCTAACAGATGTATCTCCCGAACCATCTTCCCTTAAGACAAAAAGTCCTACGGCAGCAGTAGTCGATGATTTACCATCATCTGTCACTTCACAACAGCCAACCCAGTTAAATACTCATTCAAATACAATACCAACTTCTGGGTTACGTGCTTCAACCGCAGTAGCTTATGTACAACCGCAGGTTAGTTTTTCTGACTCTAATTTATCTGATTTTCCTAAAAGGGAACAGAGAACAGCGAACAGCAAACAGGGAGTTTTAGTTGGAGATTTAAACCCTAACCAAAACTTACGACGCCTCGAAGTCGGGGTTTCCGACTCCCCGATAGGAAACGATGAAGGTATAGTATCCAGTCGAGTTGATAACTTAATATTGCCGCAGAACCCCACCCCTAACCCTTATACCTATGGGGGTAGGGAAAACGGAAACGAGGTACGGTCTTCGTACTTTAAGCACTTAGAAGAATCTGATATAAGACCGCTTTCTCAGTCAATCAATGACGTTACTGAGAAAAGTTTATCAGTGATTGCAGCCAACAGCAAAGAAGCTCAACAGCGATCGCTAGAGGATTTAGAAACACCACCTGTTGTTCAAGTCACAATTGGTCGCGTGGAAATTCGCGCCACTCCACCAGCACCACCTCCGTCTCGACCAAAGCCCCGTCCGGCACCATCTGTAATGAGTTTGGATGATTACTTGCGCCGACGCGCTCAAAGGAGGTAAGCGATGAGCAATGAATTAGCGATTGCCGCTGTCACAATTACATTGCGTCACTTGCTCCAGCAAAGATTTGATGCTGAGAGTTCTGGTGGAATCACCGTGACGACAAGACCATTGGATAAGGTGCGAGATAATACTGTGAGTAGCGGTGACCAGGTTAATCTGTTTCTCTACGATACTCAGATAAATGCGACTTGGCGGAATATGGACATTCCTTCTCAAGTCAAGCCAGGTGAAACAGGACAGCAGCTTTTGCCCTTGAACCTCTACTACCTACTGACAGCTTACGCCCAAAATGATGACTTCCCAGAACCTACCAGTCATCGTCTGCTAGGTGTGGCTATGAGTGTTTTTAACGACCATCCTATCCTCACTTCTGCGGATATTAGGGCAGCTTTACCTACCACTGACCCAACCGAGTACGACCTTGACCAACAGATGGAACAGCTGCGAATTGTTTACCAGCCGTTGTCTGTGGAGGAGATGTTTAATTTGTGGTCAACTTTTCAAGCTCCATATCGGATTTCAGCAGCTTATGAGGTGTCAGTAGTGTTGATTGAAAGCAAGCTGCCTGCAAAAACTCCTCTGCCGATTATCAAACGTCAATCGGACGATCGCGGGCCAATCCTTCAATCAGATTTGTCGTCACCCTTGCCTGCACTGGTTTCTATTCAATTGCCTAACCAGCAGCCTAGTGGCAGGTTAGGTGATGTTCTTATTCTTAATGGTTTTCACTTAGATGCTGAAAATGTAGTTATATTATTTACAAATATTCGTTTAGAAATTTCTCTTGAGTTGCCACCCTTACCAGAGAGAACGGCGACTGAGATCCAAGTACAATTACCTGATGAGCCTGCAAGGTGGGCAGCAGGTTTTTACACTGTGGCAGTTGGAGTGACTCGGACTGGCGAACCAAGTCGGACTACCAATGAATTATCTTTTTCATTAGCACCAAAAATTTTGGATATTATACCACGGCAGGTAACACCAGACCCTAATGGTGAGGTAATATTAACCCTGATTTGTAGTCCCCAAGTGCGATCGAGACAGAGGGTTGCGTTATTGTTGGGAGACCGAGAAGTTGTGGCTCAACCCCGTCAAACTCAGACGGATAGACTAGAGTTTCGGATTGCAGGGGTAACTGCGGGTGAGTATTTTGTACGGTTGCGGATTGATGGGGTAGATAGTTTGTTGGTGGATCGCACAGTGACACCGCCTGTTTTCGACCAGAATCAAAAGGTGGTGATTTTATGAACAACCTTGATGCCTGGATGCAAAACAACGAAGAATATCTAGCGAATGCACTGGCTTGGTTGCGCTGGCGTTTGTATCAGTTTGCACATTTAACTGAAACTGAAATACCTGAAGTTACAGAAAAGCCAACGGCTGAGGAAATGAATTCACCCCCGGCGCTGATTCTGTTGAGCCAGAAGTTAGGTTTGTCTGATTTTGAACAAGAGATTTTGCTGTTATGCGTAGCAATGGAATTAGATCCAGGGATGGCTCGCCTTTGCGCCAAAGCACAGGATAATTCTCACCAAGCTTACCCAACCTTTGCGTTGGCTTTATCTTTATTCGATGAACCTGCGTGGGATGCCCTTTCTTGGGAAAGACCTTTGCGTTACTGGCGATTGATTGAAATTCACCAGTCGGGAGTTCAACCCCTTACCACCAGTGGTTTACGGCTAGATGAACGTATATTAAATTATATCAAAGGGTTAAATTCTCTGGATGATCGCTTGGTATCATTACTGATGCCACTGGAAACAGAAGCATGGGATGTGAAATTACCGCCTTCCCAGCAAACTGTTGTAGAAACAATTATTCAGCAATTGCAACACACCCATAGGGGGCAACGTTTACCAGTTATTCAGCTTGTGGGGGCAGATTCCCTCAGTAAGCAACTGGTAGCCCAACAGGTAGCAGCCCAACTGGAGCGGTATGTTTATCGTTTGCCAGTGGAACTCTTGCCTACCCAAGCGGGTGAATTAGAAACTATTGCGCGTTTGTGGCATCGGGAAAGTTTGCTGTTGCCTCTTGCCCTGTATTTAGATGCCCAAGAGGTTGACGGTAAACCTAACACGGAAGGACAAGCACTCCCCCTGCATCGGTTTATGAACCGTAGCGGTGGTCTACTTTTCCTTAGCACTCATGAAGTTAGGCAGAATTTGGGACAATCCACAATTGTAGTGGATGTAGACAAACCCACGCCTTCTGAACAACAGGCGGTTTGGAGTGAGGCATTGGGAACAGTGGCTGATGGGACTCCGCAGCTTTTGGCTGGTCAGTTTAACCTCAATTTGGTGACGATAGAGCAGATTGTTCAGCAGGTGGTGGGGGAAGTTTCTGAAGCAGAGAACGAAGATATATCCCCCCCAACCCCCCCTTGTCAAGGGGGGGAGAAAATGAAAAATCGGATTTGGTCGGCGTGTCTGGCTAGCACTCGCCCGCAGTTGGATAGTTTAGCGCAACGCCTCGACCCGAAGGCGACTTGGGATGATATCGTGCTGCCAGCAGAGGAGACTAATTTGCTGCATCAAATTGCTGACCAAATCCGGCGGCGCAGCATGGTTTATCAGGATTGGGGGTTTCATAAGCGGATGAATCGGGGGATGGGGATCAGTGCTTTGTTTGCTGGCGAAAGCGGGACGGGGAAGACGATGGCTGCGGAGGTGATTGCCAATGATTTGCGCTTGAATCTCTATCGGATTGACCTGTCGGCGGTTGTGAATAAATATATCGGAGAAACCGAGAAAAATCTGCGGCGTTTGTTTGATGCGGCGGAAGATGGGGGGGCGATTCTGTTTTTTGATGAGGCGGATGCTTTGTTTGGCAAGCGTTCTGAGGTGAGGGACTCGCATGACAGGTACGCGAATATTGAGGTGAATTATTTGTTGCAGCGGTTGGAGGCTTATCGGGGTTTGGCGATTTTGGCAACGAATTTGAAGGGTTCGCTTGACCATGCGTTTATGCGCCGCTTGCGGTTTATTGTGAATTTTCCCTTTCCTGGTGTGGCTGAACGTCAGGTGATGTGGCAGAAGGTGTTTCCCCAAGAGATGCCAAGGGAGGGTTTGGATTTTAACCGTTTGGCACGGCTTAATCTGACGGGGGGGAGTATTCATAATATTGCTTTGAATGCGGCGTTTTTGGCGGCTGGGGCTGGGGAGGTGGTGACGATGGAGTTGGTGTTGGCGGCGGCGCGGAGTGAGTTTCGTAAGTTGGATCGACCTGTGAATGAGGCGGATTTTCGGGTTTCGGTAGCTATGGGGGTAAGGGGATGAATATCAATATTGATATAGAAAGGCTGGTTTTAGAGGGAGTGCCGATTTCTCCTAGTCAGGGACGGGTGTTGCAAAGGGCGGTGGAGAAAGAATTGTCGCGGTTGCTGGCTAATGAAGGTTTACCAGACAACTTGCTCCCAGGTGGGGTAGCGCCTGGTGGTGCGATTCAATTAAAGCATGGAACTAATCCCACCCAAATGGGGCAACAAATTGCACAAAGAATATATCGAGGAATGAAACGATGACTAATAAAAGAATTGCCCAAACTAATCAGCAGCGCAAAAGTGAGGTATCTCAAGAGAGTGGAATTTTACAGCGTGCCGCCGTTCGTTCGGTTGCAGAGGCAGGGGTGCAATCAACAGAAGATAAAGAAGCACAGCCATTGGGGAATTCAGCTCTATCTAAAGACTTTAGCCGAGTGCCTATCAGCACAACGAAACCACAACAGATTATGGCGAAGCTGATGATTGGAGCAGTGGGGGATAAATACGAACAGGAAGCAGATCGGGTAGCGGCGCAGGTGGTGCAGCGAATCAATGCATCTACGTCTATGCACTCAGGTGAAGATGAAACTGTTCAGCCAGAGGAGATGGAGACAAAAGATAAGGAAGCAAGACTGATGAGGTTGCCAATATTACAGCGTAGGTCTAGTGATGGTGGGATGGCTACTACACCAGACTTAGAAGCCTCGATCAACCGAGCAAGGGGAGGCGGACGACCGATAGAAAATAATGTTCGTAAACGGATGGAACAGGGGTTTGGGGCAGATTTCAGTGGAGCAAGGATTCACACGGATGCTCAATCTGACCAGTTGAACCGGTCAATTCAGGCTCGTGCTTTCACGACTGGGCAGGATGTGTTCTTTCGGCAGGGGGCCTATCAGCCGGGAAGTCGCGGGGGACAGGAGTTAATAGCCCATGAATTGACGCATGTGGTGCAGCAGAAGGCTAATGAAACCCGAATTCAGCGAAAGATAGGCTTCGAGTTCGAGTATATTAACTGGAGGACTGCTGAAGCATCAGCTGCACATTTTGCCACAGCTACAAGTACGCAACCATACGCAAATCCTAATAATCCTGACTGGGAAAGAATTCCAAAGGGGAAGGCGCTAGTACGTGGCAACGGCTTTGAGCTTCAGGCTGATGACCATCCTACTCATGGAGATCAATCAGATCTGGAGATTGTTACTGACGCCTTCGACGAAGGTATAAGCGGTCGTGGGCAAATACGTAATGCGATGCACGGAATCCAAAACACTCTCAATCACATCAGCACTAACTTCAACCGGTGGTGGATACAAGAACATCATCTACCCCGAGCCATAGATATTCTAGGCATCGCTGTACGGAGACGATCATTTCTGTATCCAACAGGCATCCCACAGTGGCGAGCAAAGCCACAAACAACTATCGGTTTGTCTCTAGACAAGGTCGCTGACCTCCTTGAGGACGTTTTCGCAGCTCCTGCTGAGACACCCCAAGAAGCAATTGCTCGCAGACAAGGAAGAATGGAACTTACAGGATGGGATACTAACGTCAACCCAGGGCGAATTCTTCAGGTTCAAGGAGGGGCATCGGCACAAGCCAGAGAAGCTATCGGAACTTACATAGGCCGCAATTCAAATGCACCACCTCTAACCCAAGACCTAGTCGGGCTTCTTAGCTTGATCATCGCCTATCTTCGCATGGCGGATCTAAGTCTAGTACGGTCATACCCGAAAACAATTGCACCAGTGATGGCACGCACAGATTTTGGAGCGTTGTTCAAAATGCTGTCACAGCCGGAGCAAGACTGGTATAAGGCAAACAGCGGTGAGCCCTTCTTTGAGCTAGTCAAATCAGCGCCATGGTTAACAGAAATGGCAAATACAGATGAGGTTTTCTCCCACGGAGTGCAAGAACGCATACTCGAGGTAGGTGATGCACAAGGACTCACACGAGGGAAATGGATCAAGGGAATCGCGAAAGGAAAGGACTACTTGACCAGCAAGAAGTTCCCAAACAAAGCGCAACGCAATGACATAGAAGGATTAGGCGCATATGGGAAGAAAACAGACATTGTCGCCCTTCCAGGTGGATTAACTAAGCAAGCGGCTATACTCGAATTACGAGCTATGCCTCCTATTGATGTTGCAAATATAGCCGATGTTGCTGATCGTATCTGGATATATACTTACTTGTCCAACCGAGATGGACGTGAAAAGTACGGTCAGGTGGTGGCACTAAATTTCTAAAACTTAATGGCAAAAGGTGAGTAAGATTATTAACTTGGTATTGGGTTATTTAATCTCTCAGTCCAACCATTAAATAGCTCTAGCCCCAACGCATCCAGCTCCGCCCACATTTCCGTTACCCCTTCCTTCCCCTGTATCCGGCGCAACTCCCGAAATTGATAAGTTCCCGCCCACAACTGTGCCTGCACAACCGCCTTTTTTTCTTGCCACCAGCGCCGCACCTGCCACACATCAGCATCGTACGACATCAACGAAGCCAATAAACTTTGAAAACACGCCCAGATGCGATCGCGCAAAGCGCAGCACTCCAAAATGCGAGCGCCCATGTATGAAGGTTGATGAGCGTGCGATCGCCAGATAGCAAACTCGAAATATACCCTCTGATTAATCTTTTATTTTCTCACCAAAAAACAGATGTTAGACTTTATTCTCATCACTGGCGACCAAGTCATATTCAAACCAACCTTTGGGAAAGCAACAGTAGGTGTGCGTCCTGGTCGCTTAACAGGTACTGGCAGAGCAAAAGTCAAGGGCAAAACTATTTGCATAGAAGGTGACGAGAAAAAAGTTACTGTCCCCGGTTGTACTTATACGAGTCCGCCGTATATCATTCCCCCCGGTTCTGGAACGCTTTCTATTGCATCTCTAGCTCCCAATCAAAAAGCCAAAAGAGTCAAATCTAAGGGAAAAGCGGTATTACTCAAAGGCAGTAGTTTTACAGCAAAATTTCAAGTTATGGTTCCTGCGATGAAACCGCCACCGCCACCACCACCAACTCCAGACATCATGCGCCTATATTCCGGCACGGGAACCTTTACTACTTTTAATAACAGAGCAAAAGGAACCTAATGAGATGTAGAGAACGTAAGTTTTGCATAATGATTGCTCTGTGTTTAACAATGCCCACTTATTCAAGCGCGATGCTTACGGTTTTTTACATTGAACTACACAACCCAAGAAATTAGTATCCAAAACAACAGATGATTCAGGAATAATTCCATGCCAAGCTTCCCTCGTGCCCCACGCCCATTCAAAGGCGCAATTATCGGATTCGATCGCGGCAATCCTTTAGCCAGCGTCGTCGTCTTCCAGTATAATCCTCATACCATGACACGCACACTCAATGCGCGTGCTACTAACTGGGAAGACGGTAGCAACAGATACGAACCTTTCCGCCTCATAGGCCCACCCAACGAAACCATCACCCTTGATGTCGAACTAGACGCTGCCGACCAACTAGAAACGCTCAATCCCATTGCTGTACAAATGGGTGTGTATCCTGCCATTTCTGCACTAGAAATGCTGTTATATCCCAAAAGCACGACAGTAATTAAGAACATGGCATTAGAAATGGCAGGGAATGTAGAAATTATCCCACCGGAAGGCCCCCTAACCCTCTTTGTCTGGGGACTAAAGCGCGTGTTACCCGTGCGCCTCTCCAGCTTCAGCATTACCGAAGAAGCTTACGATACGCACCTCAATCCCATCCGCGCCAGCCTTAATCTGACGCTGCAAGTTCTGAGTTACTACGATTTAGAACGCAATAGCAAAGGTGCAAACCTATTTATGGTTCATCAACTTGCCAAAGAAGTTATGGCGACAAGCAATGTGTTCAACAGCGTTGCCAATATCGGATTTTCATTACCGCTTTGAGGTCTGCCATGTTCAACACCACTAGTCGTTATTACGATATTGAAACTGCTAAATTTCTTACATCAGATGAACGAGAAATCGCCTATGTGCGCCGTCGCTTTTTACCGATTGCAAACCCTACTGTCCTCACTACCCATACAGTGGCTGAGGGGGAACGCTTAGACAATATCACCGCCCGTTACTTAGGCGATCCCGAACAATTCTGGCGTTTATGCGATGCCAATAACGCCATGCACCCTCAAGAATTGACTGCCAAAATCGCTCGGCAACTGATTATTCCGCTCAGTTAAATTCAGGAGTTTGATGTATAATGCCCGACCCTGGTATCCGCCTGCAATTATTAATTGGCCCCACTATCCCGAAACCCGCTCCTTATCAAGTAGTCGAATCGTTAATTGACATAGAAATTCAACAACAAGACCGCGATCGCAGTGGCTTTCAAATCACCTTTAGTATCGGCAAAAACTTAAAAAAATCGTTTAAAGATTATGGGTTATTACTAGATGGAATTTTAGACCCTCCAAATCGTGTTATTTTTATGATAAATCTGGGGGTTCAACCCTACATATTGATGGATGGAATTATTACTCACCATCAGGTTATACCTAGCAGCCAACCCGGTGAATCAAGGCTGATCGTTACGGGCGAAGATATTAGCCTGAAGCTGGATTTGGAAGAAAAAAGTGAAACCTATGAAAACCAATCTGATTCTGCGATTGTTACCCGTCTATTGAATAAATACCGCATTGACGGACTCAGACCCAAGGTAACATCAACCATTTCCACTTATAGACCTACAGTACAAGACAAGATAACAACTCAACAGGAGACTGATTTAACCTTTATCCAACGTCTGGCTGAACGTAATAGTTTTATTTTTTACATCCAACCTACGAAAATTACTACTCAGAATATTGCTTACTGGGGGGAAGAAGAGGAGCAGATGGAGCCTATCCAGCCAGCACTGACAATGAACATGGGAGCGTATACTAATGTAGATACGCCCATAACCTTTGCTTTTGATGCGTTGGAAGCTATTAAACCTCAGGTCGAAATTGTCAATCCCTCCACTGGGGTACAGATTCCTGTTGCTGTTCCCACTTCCTCCGGTCAGCGTCTAGCAAGTAAGCCAGCAAAACCATTACGTCAGACGGTACTACGCAATACCGATAAACTTGACAAAATCCCAGCCAAGCGACTGGCTGAATCAGTTGCCAGTCGCTCTCAGAAAGATACCGTGATAGCTAGCGGCGAAGTGGATACCTTACGCTACGGTCATATCCTGCAAGTACGTCGATTGGTAGGAGTCCGGGGTGTGGGCAATACCTATGACGGCAACTACTACGTCAAACAGGTAACGCATCGGATTAAGCGCGGGGAATACAAACAAAGCTTCACCCTAATCCGCGAGGGGCAAGGTACGACAACTCAGAGAGTCAAAGTATGAATAAACAAGGCCCTCCTTTTTACGGTAAATACCGAGGTGTTGTCACCAATAACAGCGATCCTTGGAAAATCGGTCGATTGCGAGCCAAAGTGGAAGATGTATATGGCGATCGCGAAGGCGGTTGGGCATTGCCTTGTGTTCCCTATGCAGGAAAAGGCGTTGGGGTGTTTCTGATTCCGCCAGTGAAGTCTTTAGTATGGATTGAATTTGAAAACGGCGATCCAGATTATCCTATTTGGAGCGGCTGCTTTTGGGCAGATGAAAAAGTAGGGACAGATGTACTACCCGCTAAACCAGCCAACCCCGAAATTAAAGTACTCAAAACCGATATCGGCAAAATTGAGATCAATGATGCAAAGGGTAAGGAAAGCATCACCATTGAAGCGAAGATCGGCAAACAAACCCTGCGTCTGGTGATGGATAATTCGGGAATTGAGATTGACAACGGGCGTGGTGCAACTGTAAAGCTCAGTTCTAAGACGGTATCGATTAACAAAGACGGCTTGGAGGTGACGTGATGCCAAAATATCTCGAATATTCTTTAACTGACGGGAATGTTACGAACCTTGACTTTCCATTCCGCTTCGATAGATGGGGTCGCACTGCAAGTACTGACTATGAAAATCACATCCGCGATTTAATCGAACAACTCTTGTTTACCAATCCTGGCGAACGGGTTAACCGACCGGAGTTTGGTAGTGGCTTGTTAACTTACATATTTTCACCGAACAGCCCAGAACTGGCAACAGCCATACAAGCCATCGTTGCAGCTGCGATCGATCGCTGGTTGGGTGACTTAATCGAGTTACGCACGCTGGAAGTAACAAGTGAAGATGCTACCCTGCGTGTCGTAGTGCAGTATGTGCTACGAACTACAGGTGAGGCACAGACAACTACTTTTAGTACGACGGTACCATGAACAAGCAAACCTTTACTTGCCAAAACGAACAGCGCCGCCACGAAGTCCGCAGACAGGGAAAAAACGGTCTAGATTATTTGGAAGTTGGTGAGGACTTGCGATCGCTCTACGTCTACTTTTTAGGTTCAGTTCCAGAAAACTTAAGAAAAGAAAATCTACGTCTTGAAGGCGGTCAGCGCATCCGTAATCTCCAGGTCAGTGGTTTGCAAGTTGAACATCCTCAAAACTTGGAAGCTTACCTCAAAGTTATTGTTAACCAACCGGGTGATTTTTCCCCCTACACTTTGCACCTGGTGTCATTGGATGAACAAGGCAATCCCACAAACGAACCCTATCCCAATTTTGACCCGCGCTACTCCCAATTACAATTTAAATTCCGGGATGGCGATTGTAGCAGCGACCTAGATTGCTTGCAACAACCGCAAACTTGTCCCCCACAGCAACTGGTTGAACCAGATATTAACTATCTCGCCAAGGATTACGCCAGTTTTCGCCAGTTGATTTTAGACCGCCTGTCCCTAATTATGCCGGACTGGCAAGAACGCCACGTCCCCGATTTGGGTATTACTCTAGTAGAAGTTTTAGCTTATGTTGGAGATAATCTCAGCTACTACCAGGATGCGGTTGCAACCGAAGCTTATCTAGAAACTGCCCGCCAGCGTATCTCCGTTCGCCGTCATGCCCGTCTCATCGATTATCCAATGCACGAGGGCTGTAATGCCCGTACTTGGTTGTGGCTTGAGATAAAAGGTATAGATAGTTTTATCCTTGAATCCAATAATTTTTATTTTATTACTAGCTATAAAAATTCTCCTGCCCTTGCTACCATCCTTGAAGATGACAATCACTTGGATGACGTACCTCCTAACAGTTATGAAGTTTTCAAAACTCTAACGCCACTACCGATTCATCTCTACAACGCTCACAACCAAATACTATTCTATACATGGGGCGAACGCTCCTGCTGCATACCCCGTGGTTCCACAACCGCTACATTAGTGGATGAATTTATAGAACCCATAGAGGCAGAGGGGGAAAGATTGCCTAGTACCCAATGTTTAGAACCACAGCGAAAATTGCACCTCAAAGCTGGTGACATCTTAATTTTTGAAGAAATTAAAGATCCCAAAACAGGGATTCCAGAAAATGCCGATATTAACCATCGTCATCCTGTACGTCTCACCAGTGTCAAACCTAGTGTAGATGAACTTTACAACCAACCGATTGTAGAAATCGAATGGGCACAAGAGGATGCACTACCTTTTCCCCTTTGCATTTCGGCAATAGTACCACCAGAATGCGATTTAGCTGATATTAGCGTTGCTAGAGGCAATGTCATTCTAGTCGATCATGGTCGCAGTATTAATGAGGATTTGGGAGCTGTGCCAGGAAAAGAGGTGATACAGGAGTGTCAAGAGGAAGGCGAACCCATACAAACTTTAGTTATAGGCGATCGCTTCCGTCCCAGTTTGCAAAAAACATCACTAACCTTTAGCCAACCCCTTTCCATCAAAAACCTCACCCAAGACCCAGCCACGAGTCTACTAACTCAATATCCCCATGAAGCACTACCCGCGATCCAACTCGCAAGCACCGTCGTAACATATGGTACTGTAGAAAGTTCCACATGGACTCCCCAGTATGACTTGATAGACAGCGAAAGTGAAGACCAACATTTTCTCGTAGAAATGGACAATGATGGAAAAGCTCACTTGCGCTTCGGAGACGATGAGTTAGGAATGCGTCCAGCAATTAATACTCACTTCCAAGCAACTTACCGAGTAGGTAACGGGTTATCAGGTAATATCGGTGCAGAAATGATTTCTTATATTGTCTTTCGCAATATCTCAAATAGCGGTTGGACTTTACAGCCGCACCAGCCCTTCTGCGCTCAAGGTGGAACAGCACCCGAACCCTTATCTCAGGTAAAATTATATGCACCGCACCTATTTCACCAAAAACTAGAGCGTGCGATCACAGCAGATGACTACGCTCAATTAGTGATGCAACATTTCCCTACTAAAGTGCAAAGAGCAGCTGCAACTTTACGCTGGACGGGCAGTTGGTATGAAGTTTGGGTGGTCGTAGATCCGCTAAACTATGAATTTGCAGACGACAAATTGCTTCAAGATATTGCAGCAGACTTGGAACTCTACCGCCGCATTGGTCATGATGTCATAGTTAAGCAAGCAGTGCGTGTCTCTCTAGACATGGTTATGACAGTCTACGTCAAATTTGACTATCTGCGCGGTCATGTCAAAGCAGCTTTGCTTGATATTTTCAGCAACCGCAATTTACCAGATGGACGGCGTGGTTTCTTCCATCCCGATAATTTGACTTTTGGCAAAGGAATTGCCCTAAGTCAACTCGTTGCGATCGCCCATGCTGTTCCAGGAGTGGAAAGCGTTTCTCTGACAAAGTTAGAACGTCTGTTTGAAGGTTCCAATCGCGAGATTGAAGAAGGTTTTCTCCCTATCGGTTCTTTGGAAATTGCCCGACTCGACAACGATCCCAACTTCCCTGAAAACGGTAAATTCACACTCGATATGCGAGGTGGACGATGAAATTAACTTGTAGCTGTAGCTGTCACTCTAACTATAAACCAAGCGATAACTCAACCTGTGGCTGCTGTGAAGGTGTAGAAATTCTGACTCCAAAGTTGGTAGCAAATCAACCTGGTTTGTATACCCTAGCTTATCGAGTGGGTACCCATGCTAGCTTTTTAGAGACAATGAAAGCGCGTTTGGGCGACAGTAAATTTCCACCACTGAGAAATCTAAAAACACGCGATCCTAACGATCCGTCTCTTGCTCTGTTAGATGCCTGGGCTACTGTAGCGGATGTTCTGACATTTTATCAGGAACGCATTGCTAATGAAGGCTATTTACGCACAGCCATTGAGCGTCGTTCTGTAGTGGAATTAGCCCGTTTAGTAGACTACGCACCTAGTCCTGGCGTGAGTGCCAGTGTTTATTTAGCGTTTACCCTTGAAGACGGTTACAATTTGGAAATTCCTATTGGTCTGGGTACGCAAAGCCTACCGACTTCCGGTGAACTACCTCAATATTTTGAAACCTCTGAAAGACTAGCAGCCCGTGCAGAGTTGAATCAGCTTCAACCCCGGATAAGCCAACCGCAGCAAGTTACAACAACCACCGCTACTCAAATTGACAAGCTTTATTTAGAGGGTGTAGGCACAAATCTCAAACCTAACGATCCGCTTTTACTTATCTTTGGTGACGCTGAAGATGAGCAAGTTGTTCGCCGAGTTCAGATTGTTGAGCCTCAACCTGCTGAGATACGCACAAAAGTTACATTACAACCACTTACAAAAGTTACACCACAGCTAACTGTTGATGATTTGCAAGAAGGCACTCCAGCAAACACAACAGAACAAAGAATAGAACAAGCCTTAAAACCTCCATCAAAACAACCTGCTAATGCTCTAGAAATGGAGCGTACAAACCAGCAAATCTTCGAGCCGAACAAAATTGATATTAAACCGCGATTAATCAAAACTTTAGAGCCTGCTTTAAACAGAACAGTACATCAGATTTTGGCAAGCGATAAAGGTAATTCTTCCAATCAATTGAAGCGGATTGAGTCTCTAAGTACAAAAGCTGCCCCTTTCGGACATGACGTACCATTAAAGCCAATTTTTAACGACGATGGGAGAATTACTGGATACGAGGAATGGCAAATTGCAGACATAGATGAGTCAATATCAAGCCCTGTCGTTGAACTGCCAACTTCTGCACAACCCACAGAAACAACTGTTTCTGGCACACTGCCACCAGAATTACGAAATATATTGGCATTAGATACTTTGTATGACGGAATTGTACCTGGTAGTTGGGTAGCAATTGAGCGTGTAAATGATAGTGAAATCCCTATTTATCGAGTAGAAAAAGTCGAAAATATATCTAAAACAGACTATAATGCAGTAGCAAGAATTACCCAACTTACCTTAGATAAACCTTGGTTAAAAGAGACCGATACATCTTTAGATGTCATGCGTAAAACCACGGTCTACCTTCCCAGTGAGGTGGTGAATTTGGTAGAAAAACCAATTGACCTCAAAGATGTACCCAGCAATCAAGATAAAGCGATCGCTGCTCAAGATTCTATATGCGATCAGATGGAAATTGAACTGGACAATCTCTACGAAGGTTTACAGCCCGGTCGCTGGTTGATTATCTCAGGCGAACGCAGCGATATACTCAATGTCAACGGTGTTTGGGCTAGCGAAGTTGTTATGCTTGCAGGGGTCAGGCAGGATACATGTAAGGGTATGCTTAACGATCAACCCCACACATTCCTAAGGTTTGCTAGACCTTTAGCTTACTTTTACAAACGCGAGACTGTTACTATTTATGGCAACGTAGTAAAAGCTACGCATGGAGAGACGCGCACTGAGATACTAGGTAGTGGCGACGGCACTCAGGCAAACCAACAATTTACACTTTTGCAACCGCCCATCACCTACTTACCAGCACCTATCCCTGGTGGTGTTGTTAGCACCTTGGAGGTGTACGTCAACGATGTCCGGTGGCGAGAAGTCGAAAATTTAATCCAGTTAGGCCCAACAGACCATGCCTTTGTCACCCAAACTGACAATGATGGCAACACAACTATTATCTTTGGCAACGGTGAAAACGGGGCTAGGTTGCCTAGTGGTATTGAAAATGTTAAGGCTGTCTACCGGACTGGCATTGGCAAAGGTGGTAATGTTGCAGCACAACAAATCAACCAATTGGCGATGCAGCCTCTAGGTTTGAGTGGCGTACTCAACCCAATAGGAGCAACAGGTGGCGCAGATCCAGAAAGCCCTGATGAAATACGCCGCAATGCACCTGTGGGAGTAATATCTCTAAACCGAGCAGTTTCCGTGCGGGACTATGCTGATTTTGCCCGTTCTTTTACCGGAATTGGCAAAGCAAGCGCTCAACGTCTTTCAAACGGAGCGCGCCAAATCCTTCATATCACCATCGCTGGTGCTGATGATATCCCTATTGATAAAAATTCAGATTTATACCGCAGTTTCTTTCAAGCGTTACACCAGTTTGGTGACCCGTATCAGACACTGCAAGTAGCTATACGCGAACTGATGCTGTTGATTATTAGTGCCCGCGTGCGGATTTTACCAAACTATCAATGGGCATCCGTAGCATTGAAAATTCGTACTGCTTTGTTCGATAAGTTTAGCTTTGAACGTCGGGAACTGGGACAAGATGTTGTTTTTAGCGAAGTCATCAGCATAATTCAACAAGTGCCTGGGGTAGACTATGTGGATGTGGATATTTTGGATAGCGCCTCCGAAACTGAAGCTAAAAACCCAGACATTTTAGATGAAAAACTTAAATATCTGGCAAGCTTAGGTACAACTCGTTGGGGTAAACAACCGCCATCACAACCAAAACAACTTATTCCTGTTAACTTAGCTCATTTCGGCTCAATGGCTAACCAAGGGTCTTCCCGCGTTCTTCCCGCTCAGTTAGCTATTCTCAGCCCTAAAGTACCAGATATGCTGATTCTTAAGGAGGTGAAGTCATGAACAATTCCCCAGATCACCTTTACGAACTCTTGCCAACTATATACCGTGTGCGTGATGCAGAACAAGGGTATCCACTGCGGGATTTATTACGTGTCATTGCCGAACAGGTAGACGTTGTTGAAGCAGATGTCACTCAACTCTATGAGAACTGGTTTATTGAGACTTGTCAGGATTGGGTAGTGCCATACATTGGCGAGTTAATTGGTTACCAAAGTGTTCATAGCGCTGGTCAGTTGGGAAACCCGACTACGGCTGAAGGGCAGCAGCGCAACAAAATTTTAATTAAGCGTCGTGAGGTGGCAAACACTATTCGTTATCGGCGGCGCAAGGGTACGCTAGCGTTACTAGAATTGCTAGCTTATAAGGTGGCTGGTTGGCAAGCACGAGTTGTAGAGTTTTATAAGTTACTTAGCAGAACGCAGCATATCAATCACCTGCATTCGCCCAGTCGAACAACAGTGGATTTGCGTAAGCTTGCTGCACTGTCCATGTTAGATAGCCCATTTAATGAATTATTAGCTCATACAGTAGATGTACACAGAATTGCTTCACACTATGGTCTGGGAAGCCACAATATCCCCAGTATTGGTATTTTTGTTTGGCGATTAAAAGCTTATTCGGCGACTCGAACACCAGCTTTCTGTTTGGAGGAAGTTAGTTCTAACTGCTATACCTTTAGCATTACAGGCAACGATACTTCTCTCTACACTCGTCCGGAACCAGAAGAAGATGCAACGCAAATTGCTCGTGAGTTAAACTTACCTATTCCCATTCAACGGCGAGTTTTGCAGTCTCACATAAGCGACTATTACAACTCCAACCCAAATTTAGAAAAACTCACCAAAAGTTTGGAAATCTGGAAAGGTGTTGGATCACAATTGCAACTAGTCTCTCCAGATAAAATTATTGTTGCTGACCTCAGCGATTGGAATTACCAACCACCATCAGACCATATAGCTGTTGACCCAGAACTGGGTCGCATGGTCTTTCCGCTACGTCAGTTACCTAAAAATGGTGTCTGGGTTTCTTATCATTATGGGTTCAGTGCTGATATTGGGGGTGGTGAATATAATCGACTCTTGTTAAATTCTCCAGAACACTTGTTACTTGATGCTGATGATATTAAAGAACTAGCAAGTTTGGTCTCTCAACTGCAAGATTTCTCGACGTTATCTCAGTTTTTGCGATCGCAATTTTCTCAACCTACCCGAGAACTTTTAGATGCCTACACTAGCTCCTACTCTCCCGAACGACCTCTACTTACAGCTTTGATTAAAGAACTGAATCAACTGCTTTTAGGTAAAAGTCTTTATGAGGAACAACGTTTTGCATCTATCAGGTTGACAGAGAAAACCAATAAGTTGCTTCAGCAAAACCTGCAAGGTAAAGAACTGATTCGCCTTAATAGGTTGTTGTTGGAAGACGCTTTTCCCCATGCAATAGGAAAGCACTATGCACATTACAAGGTAAGCCAAACTTCATTCGAGTATTATCAAACCATTACTGAGGCAATCTTACAGTGGCAGCGAGAAAAACCACGTGATGCTGTTATTGAAATTACCGATAGCGGTGTTTATGTAGAGCGAATTAATATTGAATTGGAAAAAAACCAAAGCCTGCAATTGCGTGCAGCAAACCGCAAGCGTCCGGTGATTCGGATTCTGGATTGGAGAACTGCTTTCGGAGATGCATTAAATGTCACAGTCAAGCCAGGAAGTTGCTTTATTCTCGACGGCTTGCTGATTACTGGTCGGGGAGTGCATGTAGAAGGAGACCAGTCTGAAGGTTATCTAACCACAGGTGTGCAAAAACCGGCTTCGGTGCTTATCCGCCATTCTACATTGGTACCGGGTTGGTCATTACATTGCGACTGCGAACCTCGGCGCTCAACCGAACCAAGTTTGGAGTTATTTAATATAAATGCGTGCATTGCTATTGAACACAGCATTATTGGTTCGATTCAGGTCAACCAAGATGAGGTGGAGACCGACCCTTTGCCCATACATATTAGCGATAGCATTGTAGATGCTACGACTATTGAAGGGGAAGCTATTGGTGCAGTGGGTTACTCCATCGCCCATGCCCGTTTGACTATTGTACGCTGTACTGTATTTGGTCAGATTCAAGTACATGCCATCGACCTAGCAGAAAACAGTATTTTCAACGGTAGGATATTCGTTGCTCGTCGTCAACAAGGTTGTATCCGTTTCTGCTATGTGACGCCCAACTCGCACACACCACGTCGGTTTCATTGCCAACCTGACTTAGTGGAACAGAGTGTTGCACAAGAAGCTGAACAGCAGGAGGAACAAAATCGGGTGCGACCTCAGTTCAACAGTACACGATATGGCACACCCACCTACTGTCAGTTAGCGCAAACCTGTGCTGAAGAAATCAAACGTGGTGCTGATGACGAATCAGAAATGGGTGTTTTTCACAATCTATATCAACCCCTAAGAGAAGCTAACCTACGCATCCGTTTAGATGAATATATACCAGCTGGCATGGAGGTTGGTATTCTTTACGCTACCTAATGAGGAGAATATTATGCAAGGAGAATTTAGAGGTGATTTTACCCGCAACACCTACGACAAGAGCAAGCAGTTCCTACGGGTTCTCATGCAGCAGGGGCGAGTCCAACTGGATGCAGACTGGAACGAGCAAGCCTCTATACTTTTGGATCGCTTACAAAGCTTGGCAAAGGATATCATTGGACTGCACGGTGGTTCAGAAGATAATTGCGGTTTTGAGTTTATTGCCAATGAGGAGCAAATTAATAATCTTAGCGGTCTTAGTGATGAGGAAAAGATAAAATTAAAAAATAGGCTGCGCTCTCAAGGTTATCTCATTGGAAAGGGTAACTATTATGTAGAGGGCATACTTTGTGAAAATGATGACTATATACCCTTTGTGGAGCAGCCAGACTTTATTTCTAAATTAAGATTAGACGCTTGTGAAGTAGAAGTTGAGGGGGGTATTTATCTTGCCTATCTTGATGTCTGGGAACGCCATATCACTTATATTGAAGATGATAACGAGTTAAAAGCAGGCATTCTTGAAGTAGCTCTGGGAGGGGCAGATACAGCAACTCGTTCAAAGTTAGTATGGCAGGTAAAACTTAAAAAAATTAGCAACGAGCAAAATTTTGAAACTGTTGGGCAACAGGTAAAAAACGACTATAACTATTTCCGTAACTTATTTGGTAATAACTTCCTAAAGCCAGGAAATGGAAAGCTTAAAGCCAGAACGATAAAGCCAATGGCTGCTAACTCAAATAATTCCTGCATCATTCCTTTTAATTCCAAATACCGTGGAGCAGAAAACCAGCTTTATCGAGTGGAAATTTTCGATGTTGCCTACAACGGAAATTCTCACAATATTACGTTTGTTTGGTCACGAGATAATAGCTCAGTTGTTTTTCCTATTATAGAATTTTCGAGTTTAGACAACTCAACCTTAACGCTGAGAATTGAACATTTAGGACGCGACAACCGTTTTAGTTTATCCGTGGGCGATTGGGTTGAAGTTGTAGATGACGATTATGTCCTTCATGAGTTGTCTAGAAAACTGCTAAAAGTTGATAAAATTGACAGCATCGAAAACCAAATCACTCTCATAGAAGATACAGACCATAACGAAAAGCCCTCTTTACTCCATCACTGGAATGCAATTGGGCTAGAACAGCATCCTCTACTGCGCCGTTGGGATTCCCGTAAAATATGTGTAGAACTATCTGATATAAAAGAGCAATGGATTCAACTAGAGGATGGTGTTGAGGTTCAATTTGAGGAGGGTTTTTATCAGGTAGGCGACTATTGGTTAATTCCTGCCCGCACTGCTACTGGAGATGTAGAATGGCCTAAACAAAGAAATGGAAACAAACTCATACCAGTTGCCCAAAAACCTCATGGAGTGGCTCATTACTATGCTCCACTTGCAGTTATTTCAGTTGCTCTAAACCAAGTGCAAGTTTATGATTGCCGACACTACATAAGCACTCAAAAAAACTCTGTTGCACCAATACAAGAATCCAATAGTGACATACCAGACCTTAACCATGTACTCAATGCCAGTTGGCATCACGATCAAGTCTTTGAGATTAGCACTCCAGAAGAAGGAGCGTCAGAAAGTCCATCAGAAATTCAATTATTTGCTATTCAGTCACAAGATTTAACAAATTTATTTACTAAGTTAGGATTAGTGATTGAATTTCAAAAACCAGTACGAGTTGATAGTCTGCACCAACGAAGTTTATTTATTTCAGGTCAAAAAATAAATGCAACTGGTGCCATAGAATCTTATACATTGCCAATAGAAATTCAAGCAGTACAGGTTAAAACAAAAGAAAAAAAAGCTATTCGTTGGTTGATTGGCAATGAAATAGTAGAAAACCAATTCAATTTAATTACAGAAGTGGAAACTTTACTCAATCAAGATTTTACTAATGCTGTCCGCTTGATTTTATCAGAAAATTGGTCTACAAAAGAGATTTTTACAACAAATGATTTCTTCCAATTTACAGTAACAATGCATGGTGATTGGATTTTGAACGAAAAAACCTTATTTTATATCACAAATCCACTCTTGAACGATTTTGATAACAGTATTATTCCGGTTTTATGTAAAGAGTTTATACAACAAGGAATTACACTTTCGCCAAATGCTTTTCTTTTTGAAGAAAAACCTAATTTTAGATGGCAATTAATTGATGGAGAAAAAAAATATATCCTTAGGCGAGAGAACAATAAGGTAAGTATTAATGAGTTTCACTCATTAGATGGTAACCATATTTGGCCAGGGGTACCCAATCGTTCTAGTGGAAATGGTTCTGAGGGTGGTGACTGGATCAGTGTTATTAACATCAGGCAAGCACAAAAGCTTGAAACTCAACAGCCTGAGGTACAACCAAGAAGAGGTAAACGGCAAACATCGTAAGCCTTCTTCTTAGAACTTACGCATTGACACAAAAGAATAACCTTTCTTGTTTTAATTGGAAAAGTCCTTGAGCATGACCGGGCTTGTGAAAGCAAGGGTTAATTTTGAATACATCTTGAGTCTGCGGTTTTATGGAATATAGCTCAATATTTTCCCTAGAAGCGAGTAAATTATGGGCTGTACCAGAATTTCGATTGCTACCAGTTACTGTTATATGATTCACCATTGTGTGCAGTTGTGAATCTGGCTTCTACTGTGCAATCAAAAACGGCCCTAGAACACTGATTCAGTAGTCAAAATCATGACCAAAAACTAGGTTTATTGAGGCTGAAACAAGGAATTATTGGTTGTATAAGACGTTAAAACAGGGTTTATTTGCCTCGTGTTTTATTAATGAATCGTTGTTCTAGACACAAGCCAGAGCAGTTTTTGATAAAAATAAATTGTATAGGTTCAAGGGGCGACAAGCGAGCTAAAGTGGAATGGCACTAAGAAAAACAGCCCAAAATTTTTCTTTCTTCCAGATGTGGAGGCGATCGCTCTTTGCTGATTTTGCTTAACCCGCTTAAAGACAGCATTTCATTGGCAAAAACGAATATATTCTTAAAATTGCAAAATATTGAGAAAAATAGGCAGTTTTGCCAATTTGGGCATCTAATCTGATAAATGATATTGCATTCTAGATGTTCCCTAACTTGCATTCCCACAGCATATGCAAGCAATGGGGGTACCGAATTTCCGATTTCTCTTTGGGCGTGGAGTATTGCCTCACTAAAATTAAACCAATCAGGATAACTGTGCAAACGAGCAGCTTCTCTAACTGAGATAACTCGTGGTTGTACTGGATGAAGGGGACGTAATGCGGTGCGGTTGCCACTCCCCGCTCTTAACGTCACGCAGAATCCATCCCATTGCAGCTTTTTTGATTTGGATTTAGCTTCTCTCGCACCTGGGGGAGTGTTGATGAATTGCTGAATTACTTCTGGTGTATGTGTTGTCGCGGCGAATCCCGTCCAAATGTTGGTTATTATACTAAGATTTGGGAATATTTTCTCAAGATACTTAGCATATTCTCCCTTTACCCAATCTGGATGCCATTCTTGAGTGTTTTGCTTGGGGAGTAGGGGGATTGGCGACAAGTCCGCGATCGCATCTCTAACTGTATGTTGAGGTTGATGCTCCGGTGGTATAATTTCTCCAAACTTAGATGCAACAAAAAATACCCTTTTTCTCGCCTGGGGAACCCCGTAATCTGAAGCGTTCAGGTTCCACTTTGAGAGAAAATAATGTTCTTCTAGCATTGCTTGGAGGTTAGCAGTAATGCAGCCAAACTTCTGATTTTCAATCCCCGGCACATTCTCCATGATTGCAGCTAGGGGATTGAGTTCCAACACCAGCCGTACAAACTCCCCTACCAATGAGTTTCTCTCATCTTCAACATTTTGCAGTCCAGCAACACTAAATCCTTGGCATGGTGGGCCACCAAAAACTGTATGAATTTCCCCGTCCCAATTTATGTACTTTGTCTGAATACAGGCGCGTATTTCTTCCCCTGTCACCTCCCGAATGTCTTTGCACAAAACTATGGTGTGCGGGAAATTATGTTGGTACGATGCTAGGGCGATGGGATTATTATCAATGGCGATCGCTATTTCAAATCCTGCTGCTTTAAATCCCAAGTCAAATCCACCCACCCCGGAGAATAGGCTAACAGCTATTTTTTTGTTTGTTGCTGTTGAGTTCATTGAGATTCTAATTAATGTTTATTTCTTGCACTTGGCTTTAAACACACATCAATTACAATCGGAGTTCTGCCTGACTTTCAAGTCTGCCAGCCATCTGTCTAACCGACTATTACTAACTGTTTCTTCTATTAGTGGGTAATCTGTAGTAAAGACTTTATATACTCCTCCTGACTCCATCTCATAAAAATTGATAATCAACCCTTCACGTTTGGCATTACTAAGCTTTTTGATTGCCTCTGGAAGCATCTGCCATACAGATTTCCTTTCCGAATCCGAGAGGAGGTTCCAAGCTTCTTCTTTAGCTTGTTGATATTGCCATAGCCCCCGGCGCACTGAGGAATAATCTGAAGCTTTCCGCAATATGTCTGCGAGGACTTCTGCATCATTTGCTGGGACTTCATTTGTACCGAACATCCCAGCCAATGTACTTTCTACTGCCTGAATCTGATCTTCTTCAAAGTCAATGTTTGACTCTTCAGGTTCTTCCAGGTATTCTTCGCAGTCATATTCTTCTGTATCCCTCTGCCACAAGGTTTCAAGTTCTCGCTGCATTACCTGAAGGTTTATTGGGTTGACGACACTTTCATCGTTGGCAGGAATCAATTCTTCTATGGTGTCAGTGGGTTGTTCACAAGGGATTAGTTCTTCAAAAGAGCCGATTTCATTCTTGGTTATCTCAGCTTGATGCTTTTCATATAGGTCAGCGATCGCCTTTCTGACAATTCGCTGCGGTGACAATCCCAATTCCTCTATTAACTTCTCGGTAAACACCCCTGTCTGGTGGTCATCCTCCATAATTTTGCCGAAGGTGTAATATCTATTTCCATCTGGTGTTGCTCGCCAGTTGCCATCTTTTTTTTCTTGATTCATGGCTTTGAGAAATAATCTTCTTTTCTCAATCAGTTCTAACACTAATCTACAAGTCAATCCACCAATAGGAATATCTTTCAATTCATCAATTAGGATTTTGTAGTTCACAGAACATAACCGAAGTAGTAGCGATATTGGTAAAACCGCCAAGTGTTCCGGGCAACTGATAAATGCTTGAAAATTCTCGGCAATTCGGAGCGATCGCCTTTCCTCAGTACTGCCCTTATCCCAACCGTACTCTTCTAACAGTGCGCGATATTCTTTTTTGGTGTAGGTCTGCTTGTACTCATAGAGTAGGAAAGCCGTATGGAGGTACTCTAGGGTACTTTGCTCTATGTGGGTGGTAGGATTGGAGTCTACCTGATGCTGCTCGACGTATAATTTATTTGAAAAAGTTGTTGTAGTCATGATATTGTTCATGCACTAATATGCGCGGTCTTATCTTTAAGACCAAGTTTCCTAATTCGACTAGTTGAATAAGTCACGCTGCTTTCTGCAAGTTTTTTGATGATGATTTGGAGATAGCAGCCAAGGCATAGCCCAAGGTGTGCTTGTGAATTTTGGGCATTTTGTGAAACGACATATCCTGACCCCAATCTTGAACTGACTTGGTGCCAATATGTAATACTTGCGTGAGAGTTTTGACACAAGTTGCGCGAAAATTCGCGTGAGAGACAGTTTGTAATACTTGTTGTTCGCTTAACCCTTCGAGGAGTATTTTTTCTAGAAACGTTTGAGCATCTACTTCCGGTGCGTTGTATTCTCCTCTCAAGATGCTCTTTAGCTGCTTTGGCACAATTTCGGCGGCATGAATGTAAGCAAGTGAAACTTTGGAGTAGTTGGGTATCCCATCAAAATTGAGATCACTTCCCCACTTGCGAACTGTTGGTCTTTGTACACCTAAGACTGCACATAGTACAGTGATACATTTTTTGCGGTATTGTGAGTCGGTTTCTTCTTCCAGCAGTTCGGGGGGACTAAGTTTGGCGATATCAAAACAGTGGCGTAGAAATTGTCTGGGTTCTAAGCCTTCTTTGGGTAAGTTTTTGAAGATTTCGCAGTATTTCATATTGGACTCGTGCAGAAATTTTGATTGAAACAGGTGTTTTTCTGCCATCTCAACTTTTTTGTGCTTTTGATTGAAGAATACCAAATCAACTAATTATGTATGTGTTTTATTTACATTTTGTAATTTTTTAGCAGTGTAAAAAGCAAATTACACTGCCAAATAGTTACGTTTATTAACGATTCAGCATACAAAGGCTTCAAATATGCTTTGTGGTTCCGATAGACTGAAGTAACATGAGTAAACAACAGCCCGAACAAAACCCGAAGCTACCTCCGAAGCGTGGTCGTCCTGTAGATGCAGAGAAAGACCGCGTGACAGTTCATATTAGTGTTGAAATGCGAGGTCAAATTGAGAAGCTAATACCTGACATGGGTAAAAGCTTGTCAATGGTAGTTAGGAACTTGGTAAATTTAGGTTTAGAGCTTGTTGGTTTATCTCAAAAGGGACTTACTGCTCCTCGGTCAGGTAATTTAGAGGAGTGGCTTGCAAGTTATACGTCTTTGGGAACTGAGCTGCTTATTGCTTGTGAAACTCTAAATTTGTCAGCTCCAAAATCAGGACAAATAGCTATTTGGCTTTTAGACAAAATGGCTTTTGGGTCAAATGACCCTCAAATTATTAATGATGAAGAAGATACTGGTACAAAGCTTTTAGAAAGAATTCGTTTAGGAAAGAAACTGCAAACTTTTAGCTTTGAACAAGGGATAGAATTACCTCCAAATGAGGAATTTGCTACTTGGTTGGGGCAGTTATATGTTAATGCTGCTATTGGACAAGAACTTTCAGCTGCTTGTCAGACGCTGGATTTGCAGTTACCAGAGACAGGAAAACTACAGGAGTGGTTGCAGGATTTGGTGGTGTGTTCGCATAGCGTCTCCGCAGTAGAATCACAATTATCAAACGAGTTATTAGAAGAATGCGATCAACTGGGGATAGAGCCGCCAAAACCTGGTGAGGTTGTAGCGTGGCTACAAAATACCCGCCCTGCGGTATTTGAGCAGTCAATGCACGAACATAGGTTACCTTTTACGGATGATGGTTTGCCTTTAGGGGGGTCGCAACCTTTTTTGGAGCATTTACTTACACTAAATGCACCGCCAACTGAAGATGAGGAGTATGACATTGCTCATAGGTTTGGTGTAGACCCAGCCCATCTTAAGGATTTGATATCCCGCATGAGGTTTGACAAGAACGGACAGACAAATAATTGTCATTAATTTGCTGAGGGGATAAATGCATGGATGCCATTGAAGATTCCTCAACGTTGTGGACTTTACTATGCAAGCCTGGATGGGAAATTAAACCCAACCCAGTAAAGCATCTACTCAAAATTAAAGCTCCTGACTACCAGGAAGCATTAATGCTTTATACCAACTATCGGAAATTTCTAGCAATGTGGGCGGCATCCCTCGATTGTACCTGTGCTTTGATTGGAATTCAGGGGATGCGTGGGTCTGCATTTAAAATTATTGCAGCAACGCCAGCATCGCAGCAGAAGTTATACGAAGACTTGATTTTTGCGAGCTTACGAAAGTCGGTTAGTTGTGATTCCGAAAGACTAGTTGATCGGGAATTTGAGAATGATATCAGCAAGTATTCAGGGTTTTACATTGCTGAAACTTGTTTGCATCCTGAGCTTAGACCAATTGTTGATGAAATATTCTCAAACCCAGACAAGAAACTTGCCTTAACGCGAATGTCTGACAATTTGCAATTGATCGTGTCCGCATCAGCAGCACGGGCGATGAGTTCTGACTCCCAAGATGTGGTGCGTCGCCGAACAACTGATTTTTGGCACGCTAGAGACTACGAATGTTTTTTGCGGATGTTCAAGCAATATGGGGGAGCGGGGTTTGAAATTACTTACCAAGCAACAACCAATCTCCCAAAAATTAATCCTTTGGCACCGTGGGCGCGGTTTACTACAAGCTATCGTTTTTTTGAAATTGATGTTGGCGATCGCACAGAAGTGTACCGTTTGGGCGAAGGTAAAGATATAACCCTAATCAGTCGTCCCAAGGTTATTTCATAATATAGCGAGGTTTTATGGCAGTAAGATTCCTAGAAAACAAGGGCAGTGGCAATATTCTAGAGATTAGTCGAGCTAGACTTTTGGAGCTTACCCCCAATGTTTATCCCCTGACTTGGGAAGCGATTCTTTCAGGTAACGGTGATAGTGCAGCTATCTTGGGTGCAGGTTTTGCCGAACGTGAAGTTTTTTTTGGTTTTGAGGGAGTTGACTTGACGCGCTACCAACTTCCGACAATCGACTGTTACGACATTGCTACTGAGCCGCCAGAAAAGTTTTTAGCTTTACGCAGCCAATACCCAAACCTACAGTTAAATTATTTTTGCGATCGCAATCTAGCAGAACTAGAATTGACAAAACTTTATGCTCCTAACAGCCTGCGGCTAGTTTCAGTTCATGGAGTATTAGATTACTTACAACCACATGCGGTTACAGCAACATTACTTGATATCGTGAAGGTGCAGCCAGAGGCAATATCGATAAGGCTATTTTTAATGGGCAACCCGTGGTCGCGGAATTTTGCGAGTATAGAGCAACTAGCGATGGAATTAGATTCAATTGAAATTACTACAAGTGGCTTAGTTGAGTCGATTGATTTTGATATATTTTTTCGTACAGGTGTTGTGCAATTAAATATTTTAGACCAGGATAAAATTGAACATAATTTGTTACCAAGTTACGGCACGTCTCATGTCATACCTGATAAATTAGTTGGTTATTTAAATAATCAAGGATATCAGCTTGTTGCAACTGATGTGTACTCACTTTCAAGTCAAGATTTGCAAGGGGATGAGTCGCAGAATCACAATAGTAATAAAGATGTATCTTTAGATAATCCACATGGAATGTTGTTATTTTTTAAACGATAGAATACTCATTTGAATCGAGCTAATCAACGAATCTGTGTTAGCGAAGCTCCTCCCTTTGAGAGGCTTGCATAAATTCCCGCCTTACGATTCAGATTTTCAAATCAGCACTCCATCACCAGAAGCTATATCTTTTAGATAGCAGAGGATTTAAATATATCTGCAAAATTTTTGTAAATAATTCTACTTGCAGTTAACAAAATTAGGACTTACACACTGTACAAATTGGCCATAGTATGGGTTACGATTCTTGGTCGTTTCAGGCGCTTTGCATAACCCCGATTTATTCCCATATTTGCGTAGGCGTAGCCCGTCGTAGACATCGCTGAGTGCTAAACACGGCTGAAATAGCCAAATTGCGTGTAGTACTTATGTACGATGCGTAAGTTCTAAAAATAACAATAATTCACATTGATTTTATCCCGTATTACTACGCAGGGCATTCTAAACGCTTCAAGTTAATGTGTATTGAATATTTTAGTGGATATTACTTATTAATCAATTGAAACTTTTCAGGAATTTAATACTATTTTGACTTTAATATCAACATTTGCAACAAGTAATGTTGTCAAAGTTGGTGAAGAAGCTTATGTCTAAATAGTTTCAAGTAAAACAGTAAAATTTTAAACTTTTATAATTCTAATGCTAGCTAATAAGGTTACTAAAGATACATTAGACAATATTTTGGCACTTCAAATAATAGTCGCTTGGGCTGGAGAAGGAGTTTGTGACCCCAAGCGTCTCGACTGGTGGCGTACAGACTTAATTGATGAAAATGGTGGTGGTGACTTATTTGGGCGGCTCTTTCCCAAGACGCATCAGTGGGCATCCTTACAAGCGGTACGACAGGCAGCAATCCAGCAAGATCGGCGTAAGCGCTTAGATATGGCGAAGCCTGATGCTGTAAGAACGCTGTTTTTTTGGGGGTTTACCGTTGATGAACAGTTGACAGAACGACTGGCTTTCCACAAGCAGAGCGGGGTCAAACCGGTAGATGTTTTACCTTTATCTCTGGATATCTATCAGCCTTTTTCTGCGGCTGACTTCGAGGAAGCCATCAGTATTCCGCAGCAAAAGGTGGATTTTAAAGTGGTTCCTAGTGGACGGGAAATTTTTGGTGAAATGCTCAAGGCATTAGACGAATGTGCTAGAAAGCTGGCGTTTGCACTTTTGCCAATTGTAGAGAGCTACCCCATGCCTTTTTACCGTTTGGAGGAGCGCTAAATTCGATGGCTACTAAAGTAATTCAGCGGCAACTCCTCCATCCAGTAGCAGCCCAATCTATGTTGTTTCATGGCAAAGAAGTCAGTCAATTCCATACCAGATTGCTACGTACATCTTTAGCGCTAGAAGAAAGCCGCGCCTACTGGGAACACTTCAGGATAGATATACCTAAAGAACAACGGGCAGTTGTTGCTTTTGAAGAACGTTGGTTTGGTAGTAAAAGCATGGCACGTGTTCGCAGCCTGCTATTAGAATTCAGCCATCGCTTTGAAGCCTATCCAATGTCGTTAGAAGTTCTTAAACATTGGCGACCTAACGATCCCACAACTCGCCAAAATATCTGCCACTGGCATATGCAATTGAGCGATCCCATCTACCGTAATTTTACTGGTGTTTTTTTAGAACAACGCCGTCTACAACCCAATTCTGGCATTGACCGGGACATAGTGGCACGTTGGGTAACTCAGCAGCTGGAAAGTGAGTGGTCTGCTGCAACAACCTTTCGTATGGCAACTGGCTTGATAGCCGCCTCTGCTGCTGCGGGACTTTGCTCGGAAAACTCAGGGATGCGTAGCCTCAAATATCCCAAGGTGACTGATGAAGCTCTAGCCTACTGGTTGTATTTTTTACGTGACTTATATTTTGAAGGTTCACTTCTCAGTAATCCTTATTTCAACTCTGTCGGTCTATTTGACAGCTTTTTAGAACAGAGGTTGAGCCGTCTACCAGGGTTATCATTTACCCGCATGGGCGATCTTTATGATTTTGGCTGGCATTATGTTGACCTGAAAGCTTGGGCGATGCAAATCCTCTCTGCGAGAGACTACGCCAAAGAAGCGAAGTGGGAGGAACAAGCATGATTGGATCTTTGCTTGACCTTCAAATGTCTGCGGTGCAGGCACTACGCAGCGACTTGCTCGATGAAGGTGGCCCCAAAATTAGCACAATGCGGAACTACCGATTTGCCATTCTACTTTACGATCCTCGTGAAGAATTTAAACTTCGCGCTCAAATCCGGGTACTAACAGATGACCTGAAGGGACAAGGTTGGAATGTCCTAGCAATCTCTCTTCAGCGCTTGTTTTTAGACAGACTCAAGCGAGAAGAACCAAGGGTTTTAGAAAGTATTATTCGCACAGAGCATCGTCTCTATGCCAAAGACCCAAACCGGGCGCTGAATCATTTAAAAGACAAAATTGCACTTTACATTGAAGGGGCTGAGGGGATTGCCAAAGATGTTATTGCCTTAATCGATGATTTTTCAGATAAACACCCAGGTGAAATCAACCGCACCTTGATTTTTTTGGGACGTGCTGGAGGGCTGTATCCATTTTTTCGCTCATCAGCACTTCTTAAGCATATCGATGGTAAGACAAGCAACTTGCCTGTTGTTCTCCTTTATCCAGGGGAGCGAAGGGATTTGAACGCTCTGTCTTTTATGGACGAACTGCCCTCTGACCGGGACTATCGACCTCGAATTTACTCATGACTGACTTTATTACTGCAACTATTAGAGAGGTGATGCCATGCTAATTAAGGAAATTTTTGCTGCTGATGTCACCCGTAATATTGCCCCAGTCATTTATTTCCATGAGCAAAAGCCTGCCAAGGTCTTAGAAGAAGTCTCTGAATACATTATCACAGGCGGCTATCCCGAAACTGACCCCCGCCACAAGCGTGTGCAGTCGGGAATTCACGAGCAGTTTGTGAAGCTGCTCAATTCTATGGCAGAAGAATTACAAAAACCGGGTGGGGCAGAACTTCCAGCATCCTGGATCTCAGGTTTTTATGGATCTGGGAAATCGAGTTTTGCCAAGCTTTTAGGACTGGCTCTCAATGACATGGTTTTACCCGATAATCGGACGGTAGCAAGTGCCTTACTAGCGCGGGATGATTCTCCCAAAACCCAAGAGTTTCAAGATGCTTGGAATCGAGTTCGTAGTCAGATCGATCCCCTAGCCGTGGTCTTTGATATTGGTGCAGTAGCACGGGATGACGAGCATATCCATTCAGCAGTCAAGCGGGAAGTACAAGCACATCTGGGCTACTGCACTATTAGTAATTATGTTGCCGAGCTAGAACTGAAGCTAGAACTGGATGGGAAATGGCAGGAGTTTTTAATCTGTGTAGAGCAGACTTTGGGACAACCTTGGTCAAAAGCGAAGAGCGATCAGTTGGCTGAGGAAGCTTTCTCTGAAGTTATGCACGCTATGTATCCTAGCCGTTACACTGACCCCATGAGTTGGTTTGATAGTCGTGCTGGTGCTCAAACGGGAATGGGAACCTCGCCCTCGGAAACGACTAAAGCCATCATTAATATGCTCAATCACCGCGCCTCTGGTAAAACCTTGTTCGTTGTAGTAGATGAGGTAAGCCAGTATATACACCAGAATACGGAGCGAATGCTCAAGCTTCAGTCGTTTGTTTCTGATTTGGGGCAAAAACTGAAAGGACAAGTATGGTTATTAGCCACAGGGCAGCAAAAGCTGGAAGACAGTGAGGATGAAAGCAACATTGGTAAGCTCAAGGATCGCTTTCCACCCAAGCTTAGAGTTCATCTTGCACCTACCAACATTCGAGATGTTGTGCATAAGCGGCTTTTGAAAAAAGCTTCCTCGAAAGAAGCCCAGTTGCGATCGCTTTTTGCCCAGCACCGTAGCGACCTCAAACTCTACGGCTACAAGTGCGATTCCATCACTGAAGAGGATTTTATTGAAGTATATCCCATGCTGCCCGGTTACGTAGATTTACTGATGCAAATCACATCAAACCTGCGTACCCGTTCCAGTCGTGCGAAGGGAGATGACCATGCCATTCGCGGGCTACTGCAACTGTTGGGGGAATTGTTCCGGGAACAGAAACTAGGAGAACAGGAACTAGGCGCGTTAGTTACTATCGATAGCATTTATGAAGTGCAACAGTCGGCTTTAGACGCTGATGTGCAAACTACGCTAGCACGTTTGTTCAGCCATGAAGAAGTTATTAAAGACGAGATGGCGATAAAAGTCGCAAAAGCAGTGGCACTTTTGGAGTTGATTCAAGAACAAGAAGCGACAACTGTTACTTTGATTAGCCAATGTCTTTATTCTCAGTTGGGAATGGGCAACAATGAGCCATCAAGTACAGCAGCCTTAGAGAAGTTGCGGGGATTAGGGCTACTTTCTTATTCTGATAAACTTGGCTATAAAATTCAAAGTTCTGCTGGGCAAGAATGGCAGCGCGAGCGAGATAATCACAGCGTGATTACTGATGCTATTAGTTTGATTGTGGCAGATAAGTTGAAGTCACTGTTAGGCACTGTAGAACGCCCCCGCTACAAAAACAAATCGTTTCCTTGGTTAGCTATTTATAGTGATGGTCGTCAGCGACAAGATGAGCGTATTCAAGGTTCAAACGACCCAGCTGTGCTGACTATTGATTTTCGCTATCTCACTAATAAAGAAGAGCGAAACCCTACAACTTGGATACAAACTAGCGATCGCTCAAACTTCCGCGATCGCTTAATTTGGGTAGTAGGCACTTGCGATAATGTTGCAGCCCAAGTACGAGAACTTGCCAAATCCCAGCACATCATCAGTAAGTATGAAAGTCGCAAACAATCTCTTACCAAAGATAAGAGAAACTTACTTGGAGAAGAAGAAAGTCGCCGTGACGTGTTAGAGAAAGAAGTGCAAAAAGCGATCGCTCAGTCCTTTATGGATGGTGAAATCTTCTTCCGGGGACGACAAATCGACAAGCAGCAACACGGTACAACTTTTACTACTGTGCTTGGACGCATAGGGGAAAACATTTTGCCGGATCTTTACAGCCATTATGTAGATGTGGCAGTTACTCCAGGTGAATTAGCGCAACTTTTAGAGCCGAACTTATCTGGCCCATCCCACAAATTTATGAAAGATGGGCTGGGCATACTCGAACTAGATGCAGGTAAATATATGCCAACCTGTAGCGGTGAAGTTCCCTCCCGAATTGGTCAGTACATTCAAGACCAAAATGGAGTTTCTGGTAATGTGCTGCTAACTCACTTTGGTGGGCCGCCCTACGGCTATCCCGCAGATGTGGTTAAGGCTTGCTTGGTGGGTTTACTTCGGGCTACTAAGGTGCGGATTCGACCCGAAACTGGCCCAGAAATTACATCGGTGCGTGACCCTGGCGCTAAGGATATGTTCACTAAAGACCGGGACATCAAACGTGCCGACTTGCTACCTCCCAATGAAACCAGCATTAGCCCTCGTGACAAAATTGCCATTTGTAAATTCTTCAAAGACTCATTAGATGTTGAACTGGATCGGGAAAATGATGCGATCGCTGATGCAGTTTTCCAACAGTTCCCCGGACAGGTCAAACGATTACAAGAATTAGAACGGCGGTACAATCGACTACCAAACCGACCAAATTTACCCCCAGCTTTAGTCAAGTTACGCGAGTCCCTGGAAAAGTGTACCCGTTCTCGCCAAGTTGAAGACACTGTGATTGCAGTTAAGAAAAATCTCGATGCACTGCGAGATGGGATTCAAGAACTTGGTATTTCCTTGACAGATTTGACCGATAGTGCAGTGGATGCCGTAACTAAGGCAATTAATATTCGGGATAACCAAGTAGCTCAACTCAAGCAGGTTGAGCGTTGGACAGAAATTACTGAAGCGATCGCAGCTTTAGAAGAACAGCTAAATAGCGATCGCTCTTGGCGGGACATTAACAGTTTAGAACCTCACCTACAAACAATTGAACAGCACTATAAAGCCGTGCGGTTGAACTTGATTGAGAGTCAAGAAAAGCAAGCCAAAGCAATTCAAGGACGACTCAAACAGCGCCAAAATTTTATCAAATTAAACGAAAAGCAAGGAGAATATGTGTTCCGTTCCGTTCAAGAAGCGACCTATGACACAACTCAGGATGCACTCTATCCCAGTTTGTTAGAACTCAAAGATTCAGCACTAATTAAGCTCCAGAAGGCTGAGACTACTGCTAATAACAGGCTTGATGATGTCTTGTCTGAAGTCACCGAAGATCAAGTAGTGCAGCTACCGCTAAATCTTAGTGGTCGTGAAGTCAGCACAGAAGCAGAAATTGATGCACTAGTTAACCAGTTAAAAGAGCGGCTGTTAGCTCAACTCAAACCCAATACTCGCATTCGCTTATCTTAAATGGGGCATGGGGAATAAGAAGCATAAATACTTAACTCCCAAGTCCCAATCCCTAACTCCTAACTCCTAACTCCCAAGTCCCAATCCCTAACTCCCAAGTCCCAACTCTTAACTCTTAACTCTTAACTCTTAACTCCCAAGTCCCAATCCCTAACTCCTAACTCCTAACTCCTAACTCCCAATCCCTAACTCCTAACTCCTAACTCCTAACTCCTAACTTTTAACTCCCAACTCTTAACTCTTAACTCTTAACTCTTAACTCCCAATTCCCAATTCCCAATCCCCAATTCCCCATTCCCCATTCCCTATTCCCAATGTCCTATCTCACCCCTGAAGCTAAATCCAAATTATCCAGTACAATTCGTGCTTTAAGAGAACGTTTGCTTACTGATTTGCAAAACGCCGTAGAAAGCACGTATCGATTGTCGATTACTGCTGTAAGTAAAGCCGGATTAGCAGAAGAACAACGGGTAAAGCGGCAACGTTTAGAACAATGGTTAGATGAGCAATCCCGTAGTCAGGGTAAAAGTAAGAATCAAGGAAATGAGATACGCGATCGCTATTTGAAAACGGCTGTCAAGCTCGCAGCTGCAACCTTGCTCAATCGGCTGATAGTAATTAAGCAGATGGAAGCACACGGATTAATTAAACCTGCTGTATTAACCGGAGGTTGGCAGAGTCGGGGTTATCGGGAGTTTCGAGATTTTGCACCGGACTTGTGCAAGGATGAAACTGAGGGATACGGAACACTACTGCAATTACTCTACGATGAACTGGCTCAGGAATTGCCTGGTTTGTTTGGTAATGTCGGAGTTACAGCACTATTCCCAGTTCCAGCCAGTACCTTGAGAGCAGCAATTGAGGCTTTGGATGCAGCTGAATTAAAGGATGTTTGGCTGGACGATACAACTTTGGGGTGGGTTTACCAATACTGGAACGACCCAGAACGAGAAGCCCTAGATGCCAAATTAAATGGGGGTGGGAAGGTAGAACCCCATGAAATTGCTAGCAAAACCCAAATGTTTACAGAGCGTTACATGGTGGAGTGGTTACTCCATAACAGTTTGGGGCAGATGTGGCTGGCAATGTGCAAAAAGCACGGTTGGACGGCTGAGGTTGAGGCTGATGGAACTTTAGCTCGTTTGGAAGCAAGGCGTAAAGAGTGGCGAGAAAAGCGCGAACAAGGAGAAGTGGCTTTAGACGCATTAATGCCAATTGAACCGGGAATTGAAGAAAATTGGAAATATTGGGTTCCCCAACCATTAACCGCAGATGCAGTCACTCATGCACCAGAGAGTGTGCGATCGCTAAAAATTCTTGATCCTGCCACCGGCTCGGCGCATTTTCTCGTAATTGCCTTTGGATTGTTATTTACACTTTATCAGGAAGAGGCGAGGCATCGGGGGGAAAATTGGAGCGATCGCCAAATTGTTGAGTCGATTTTAGAGAACAATTTATATGGTGTTGATATTGATCCCAGAGCAATACAAATTGGGGCGGCGGCGTTGATACTGAAGGCGCAGCTGCTTTCTCCTGACGCAAGTCCTAAACATCTGAATTTGGTTGCATCTAATCTCCAGTTGGCTTCTTTACCAGCAGATGATCCGGCGTTAGTGGAGTTGCGGCGAGAGGTGACGGAAGCTACGGGAATTCCTGAAAAGTTGACAAATCAGATTGTATATGCTTTGCAGGGAGCAGATTATTTAGGAACCCTGTTGAAGGTAGATACGGCAGTGGATGCAGCAATTAGTGAGTATGAAAGTCAGTTTCAGCAGGCGATTCAGGGGAATATTTTTGCAGGCTTTGGTGAGCAAAAACCAGATTTCAACTTTCAGCAGACGAAAGCTTCTTTACTCGATAAACTTGAGCAATTTCTCTCTCGGTGTACCAGTGGCGATGATTTGGGCTTGCGGTTGCGGGGTGAGCAGTTGGCAGCAGGTATCAGATTTATCCGCATAGTGCGTGAAAATAGTTATGATTTGGTGATTGGCAATCCGCCGTATCAGGGGACGGGTAAGATGGCGGATGCTGGGTATATTACGAAGAATTACCCAAAAGGAAAGGCGGATTTGTATGCAGTGTTTTTGGAACGGGGTTTGCAATTAGCAAAAGTTGGGGGTATCTCTGCCTTGTTGACAATGCGGAATTGGATGTTTATTCAGCAATACTCACAGATTCGGGAATATTTAGTAGAAAATTTTGATCTTCGATTGATAGGAGATTTAGAAACAGGAGCATTTACAGAAGTATCCGCAGCACAGGTAATTTTATCTGTTGCAATGAGTGTTTTTTATAAAGCTTCTCCCAATTTAGCTATTAGTATTGCATTTAGACCAACACCAGAAGACTTGAAAACAGCAGGAAATATAGAAAGAAAGCTGGCAGCACTATTATCTCAAGCAAAACGATTTGAATTTTGGAGCGATCGCTTTAATCTTATTAAAGAAAAGCCCCTCATTTATTGGTGGGATAATGATTTTCTTAAAAAATATACTAAGACTCCAAAGATAGAGGATTATTGTCCAGGTCGAGCTGCACAATCAACAGGTAATAACCCACGCTTTACTAGGCTTCCGTGGGAAGTTAAAGAAATAAACTTATGGAAAATAGACAACGAGTCAGATAGCCAAGTTTCCTACCATACTTATATAAGATGGCATCCATTAGTTCAGGGTTCTGCTGGGTATAAGTGGATAGAACCACTAAGATTAGTGATTAATTGGTGGAATAGAGCTATTGAAATCAAGTTATTAAAATCTAAACAGACAAACCGTGACGCATTTGTGTTGGCTAGTGAAAATTTCTTTTATAGAGAAGGTATTGCATATTCTACTATTGGCTCATCATTTTCTGCTCGAAAGCATCGTTTCCATAGTATTTTTAGCAATGCAAGTTCGTCTTTATTCCCATGTGATGTACCGAATGTAACAGCACTAATGAATAGCACTTTAAGTAAGCAAATAATGACGGCTCTGAACCCAACTGTCAATTTTGAAGTAGGGGATGTTAACCGTCTCCCTCTCTTTTCCATAGAATCAGCAGACGAAATATTCACCAAACTAGACCAAGCTTTCACCGAACACGAAGCCGTCCGCGAAACATCCGTAGAATTCAAAAAACCAGGTACATCCGCTTGGAACTATGCTCAAGAATGGGCACAAACATCAGTAGACCGTAAGCCTGGCATACCCTTACCAAAGTATGAACCCATCTATAAAGAGCCGCCTGCAACTAATTTTGTATCCTATGCCATCGGTGTAGCATTAGGACGATTTGGCGCAAATGGCGAAGGTATCCTCAACCAAGCCCCCACAACTGCACTCCCCCACGGTATCCTTTATCTCTCCGCCTACTCTGAAAAAGACAGCCTAGAACATCCAAGCTGTAAACCCATCCAAGAAACTTGGCACGAGTACGGCTCAATTATTGCCAAAGGAACCCAACTTCGCAAATGGTTGCGGTTATCCTTCTTTAAAGAAGTTCACTTAGGGATGTACGAAAGCCGCCCAATTTACTTTCCCCTTTCATCCCCGCGTAAAAACTTCGTTGCCTTTGTCAGCATTCATCGTTGGGCTGACAACACTTTGCAAACTTTATTAGCAGACTACCTCATCCCCGAACTCAGCCAACTAGAAGGCGAACTCAACGACCTGACCACAGCAAGACATCAAGACGATAAAAAAACACAAATAAAAGCCGAAGAACGCTACAGCGAAGTACAAAAACTCCACGAAGAATTCAAAGCATTTATCGACCTCGTGAGACAGTGCGCGGAACAAGGGCCACCCCCAGCCAATGCCAGAGATATCCCGCGCGAAGTTGATGCTCGTTTCAAAATGGATTTGGACGACGGTGTGATGGTCAATAGTGCAGCCCTCTGGCCCTTACTCGAACCCCAGTGGAACCAACCCAAGAAATGGTGGTCAGAACTCTGCAACGCCCAAGGTAAAAAAGATTATGATTGGTCACATTTAGCCGCCCGTTATTTTCCCAAACGAGTTGATGGTAAATGCAAACAAGATCCTTCCCTCGCCGTAGCCCACAGTTGCTTTTGGAAATATCACCCAGCTAAAGCTTACGAGTGGGAACTGCGGTTGCAAGATGAGATTTCTGAAGATTTTACTATTGAGGAAACCAACTCTGATACTTTGCGCCTAGCCTTTGCTAGAGAAAATCCCCAGCTAGTGCGGGAAATTATCGAGAAAGAAGAGAAGCGACGGGAACGCAAACGCAAAAAAGAAGAAACCAAAGAGGAAGATTACGGCCCTCTGTTTGAGCAAGAAGAGGAGGCCGCATGAGTCACTTAAATCCCATTACCGCAGTTTTGGAAGCAGAACTGAAGCGAGAACTGCGTCAACGCGGTATCGTTATTTGGCTAGATAAAGACGGGTACTACAACAGTTATGTTGATGAGTTAATAGCCCGCTATAACCGTGGTGACTTTTTTGCCCCAGTCGTTGGCTTTCGCGGCAGTTACTTAGAGATGGTACTTGCCCTCGAAACTTATGGCAATGGACTTGACCCCGAACCGTTGTTAATTCACATGCCCGGTCATACGGAAGAAACTATCCGCAAAACTCCTATTCTGGAACTTTACCGCGCCGGCTACCGTTTCCGCAAAGCCTTTGACACATTAATTCGGGAAGCAGTCACAGGGCGCATTAACCCTGCTAGTATCGAAAACTACCTTAACAATGGCATCACTGACTTACCATCTGCCGAGGAGTGGCTGCAAAATAACCTTTCCCAACCCCAGGACGGACTAGGGGCTTATTTAACAAGTCTCAGTTTGGAGTGGATTGTAGACGGTATCCTGGGCGAAGACAAAGTACTGCAATCGAGAATCAGCGACCAAACTGCTCTCAACACCTTAACAGAACATCTTTACCGTCACACAGGGATGAACACAGCTTTTGTGTGCTTCTTTCACGGCGACACACCCCTATCTTTCCTCGACCTGGGCGAAACATTTGCTGCTTGGCTGATGTGCGTTGAATATGTCCATGACCTCACTCGCCCTCCTCATCTTGAAGCACTTCAACCCCTGACCCAACTTTCTCTACCTTTGCGAAAGACCTGCAAGCAACTCGTCGAATATCTGCGAAAACGCCATCCAGATATTTATGCAGCCAAAGCAGCAATTGTAGAATCCCATCTAGAACAAGAACTTAATCAAATTAGCCCCGAAGACCTGGGACAATTTGAAACCTTCCAGTGGGAAGAAACCGCCATTTTACAGGGTGCTGTACAAGCACTGCTGACTGGGGAATTTCAGAAAGCCTTGCACTGGTCACAATCTCACACCGAGTCTGCTTCATTTTGGCTAGAACGCGATCGCACTCGCAGATTAGAATGGTCATTAATCAAAGATGCAGCCACTTTGGGTTACATGATTCAAGGTTCAGGGCAGCTTAAGGGCAAACAAACCCTCAGAGAAGCTTTAGAATACTATACACAAACTGGCTCTGAAGTAGACAAAGCACATCGCCGCTTTGAGCAGCAGAGGTTAAAACTCCTAGAACCCACCTTACCCCACTTCGCCCAACTCCTAGAAGCTGCCGATAAGCTTCGTTTTCAGTACCGCAATTGGGCTGATACGCTGGCGCAAGATTTTGCCGTCATCTGCACCACAGAAAGCTTTTTACCCGATGATGGCCTTCAACAACGCACTCTCTACGATCAAGTAGTACACCCCCTCACCCAAGGTAATAAAAAAGTTGCTTACTTTCTGATTGATGCCTTCCGCTACGAAATGGCAACAGAACTTATCCAAGAATTTGAAGGGGCTGGTACTACCGTAACGTTGAAAGGGAGATATGCCGAATTACCCAGCATCACTGCTGTCGGGATGAACATCCTCGCCCCCGTTAACCAAAATGGTCGGGTAGTATTAGCGGGTAATGATGGTTTCAAAGGTTTTAAAACAGGTGAGTATACTGTGCGAAAGCCTGATGAACGAGTCCGGGCTATGAGTGAGAAGAGTGTTGATAATATCAGTGCAGGTCGTAGAAAAGTTCGGGGTCTGACTCTGGCAGAAGTCTGCAATTGGTCAACCACCAGCCTCAAACAAAGCTGTGCTAATACCAATCTTGTTGTTGTTCACAGTAGAGAAATTGACGATGCAGGCGAAGCTAATGTAGGTTTAGCAACCTTTGAAACTTGGCTTCAACAAATCAAGTCAGCCTGGAACCACCTCAAAAGTATTGGTATAAATGAGTTTGTATTTACTGCTGACCACGGATTTCTCCTACAAGACCAAACCACCCAAGAAAAACCCTATCGTGACTCCAATCGCCGTTATATTCTTGCCAAAGAACCTCGCTCCGAAGAAGGAATGGTAACAGTTTCTTTAAATGCCCTTAAATACGAAGGACAAGAAGGTTACTTACTATTCCGTAAAGATACTGCTGTTTTTGCCACTGGCAATCCTGGCGCTACCTTTGTACATGGTGGGAATAGCCTTCAAGAGCGAGTTATTCCTGTACTAACAGTATCCCATCGTCATCAGTCTCATTTGGCAATGGTGAAATATCTCATTGAAGCCAAACCAGAGCCAAGTATTTTAGACTGTAGCCGGATTCGGGTTAGGGTTAAGCCCGCGCCTGTTGCCCAAGGCGTTCTCAGTTTTGTGGGAGCCAGGGAAATTAATGTCGCTTTGCGCGTACCAGAGCGACCTGATATCCAAGTTACGATTAAGGATGCTCCTGGTGCAGAAGTCAAAAACCAGCAACTCCAAATTGCCGTCGAAGGAGATTGGATTGAGGTGCTTTTTGACCTCAAGGGACAGCGAGATGAACGTGTCCGTCTGGAAATTTATCACCCAGATAATGTTGAAGATGTAGAGGCAATAGTTCCTCAAACTTATTTCAATGTCTCTGGGTCATTGATCCAGGGTGAGGTTTCTACAGCTACCGAATTACCTAAAAATACTGACTGGCAAGATAGTTTCGAGGATGAAACCGTTCGGCGTGTGTTCTTCCACCTCCAGCAACACGGTTCAATCACAGAACCGGAACTAAACCAAATCCTTGGTTCAGCCAGACTGGTGCGGCGTTTCTCCTTAGATTTTGAGGAACACCTGAAGAAGGTTCCTTTCTCAGTCAGGATTGAAACAACCAGCAACGGTAAACGCTATGTCAAGCAAAATTAACAGATTAATGTATAAAAGTAAACGTATTAATTAAAATCAACTATGGCAATCAGTGAACGAGATATTGAGCATATTTTTGAGCGTCTTCGCTCCGGCGTTGTTCCAGAACGAGGGTTAGAAGCCTTTGCTGTCGGTATTGACAAACAGCGAACAGAAATTCATCGCCAATTCCAACTAGCAGCTAATAGCGAAGGTGTCTTCAAGTTCTTACGCGGTGGCTACGGCTGTGGTAAAACTTTTATGTCCCGTCTAGCCATCCTTGATGCCCAAGCTCAAGGCTTTGCCACTAGTTTTGTTGTCGTTTCTGATAACGATTTGCACTTTTACAAATTCGATGATGTTTATCGCAAAGTCGTTCAGGAATTGGGAACTAGTTCTTGTCCTAGAGGTGCTTTAAGCGATATTATCGATCGCTGGATTGCGCGTGTGGAAGATGCACTGATTGCTGGTGGGGCAGATGAAAACAGCGATGAGTTCGATACTTTAGTACAGCAACGCATAGAAGAAGAACTTGCTTCTCTTACAGGCGGTAAAGCTCCAGAAGATATGGCACGAGTTCTCCGTGCTATTTTTACTTTTAAGCAGAAAGGTGAAATTGCTGAAGCTAGCGCCTTGCTTTCTTGGCTTTCTGGTAGTGAAAATGTGGCTGCTACCGCTAAAAAAGCCGCAGGCATTAAGGGAGATATTGCTAGCCGAGATGCCCTAGACTACCTGCATGGTATTCTCGAAATTGTCAAAGCCGCAGGCTACAAGGGACTGGTTATTGTCATTGATGAAGTAGAAACAGTACTGCGAATGCGGCATGATAGTCGAGGTAAATCTTTAAATGGAATTCGCCAAATCTGTGATGCCGCCGACCGTTACAGAGGATTATTATGGATTTATACGGGTACGCCTGAATTTTTTGATACTAAACGTGGAGTTGCTGGACTAGAACCTCTGCATGACCGTATCCAATTTCTGACTCTTGCTGGCTTTGCTAACCCCCGCCAACCCCAGTTAGAACTCAAACCCTTTGATGCACGCCGTCTAAAAGAGGTGGCACTCAAGTTGCGAGAAATTTACCCCACAGCCAATCGGACTGGAATCGTCAATAAAGTTACTTCAGAATTTATTGAACGGCTAGTTACCAAAGTTACTGCTGGCTTTAAGGGAGACGTGGGAGTGGTTCCTCGACAATTTCTGCGCCAGTTTGTCAACATCCTTGATTTAGCAGCAGAAAACGATGAATTTGACCCGATGAGCGCAGAAGGTTTTGAACCCACAGATTTAAACGAAGTAGAATTGCTCATCCGTGAAGGTCGTACTTATTTTGACGAAGAACCTGCGGATATTCAAGGTTACGCAGCCGTGGAGTTCTAGCCATGACTTCAGCCTTTGCTCGCTTTCCTCCCCGTTTGCAAGCTGCTATCGTCTCCAACTTAGGGTGGTCTTCTCTGCGCCCTGTCCAAGAACTGGCAGGACATACATTGCTCGACGGTAATAATGCAATTGTTCTAGCCCCTACCGCTGGTGGCAAAACGGAAGCTTCTATATTTCCATTATTAGCAACGCTAATGGAACGCGAGCCTGAAGGAGTTGGACTCATATACATTGCACCAATTAAAGCTTTGTTGAATAATCAAGCTGAACGTTTGGGGCATTACACCGAAATGGTAGGTCTAAGGCGCTTTCTTTGGCATGGGGATATTAAAGATAAGGATAAGCGTGCCTTTATTAAAGAGCCGACAGCACTATTGATGACCACTCCTGAGTCATTAGAAGTGATGCTGCTATCCGCCAAAGTCCCCCACACAAAAATTTTTGGCGATATGCGTGCTTTAGTAATTGATGAAGTTCATGCCCTAGCTGGTACAGACCGAGGTGCCCATCTCATGTCTGTTGTGGAACGGCTAGTTCGTTACACCAATAATGATGTGCAGCGCGTTGGACTTAGTGCCACCGTTGGTAATCCGGTAGATATTTTGCATTGGCTCCAAGGGACATCAAAACGTCCAGGTTGCGTTGTCGATCCGCCCAAAGTTCCCTCGAAGAAGGATTTGCGCGTTTATCTGCGTGATACACTAGGCGCGATCGCTCAAGATGCCAGCCAGATAACGCAGAGCAAGAAAAGCCTATTTTTTTGCCAAAGTCGCTCTTTGGCTGAAGAAATTGCCGAACGAATGCGTAACCGAGGTACAGATGTCTTTGTCCACCATAGTTCTGTCTCTCTCGAAGAACGAACAGCCGCAGAAGACCGTTTTCATCGAGGGACAAATGCCAGCATTATTTGCACCTCCACTCTAGAGTTGGGCATCGATGTTGGCGATCTTGATTTAGTATTGCAAGCTAATGCCCCTTCTACTGTCTCATCCTTCCTTCAGCGCTTGGGTCGCACTGGACGGAGAACAGGGCAACAAGCTAATACTACATTTTTCTGTGAAAATGTAGAGACAGTTTTGCAAGCGATCGCCATCATTGAACTAGCTAGGAAAGGCTGGGTCGAATCTATACCTACTCAGACACGCGCATGGCCTGTACTTGTACATCAGCTACTAGCACTCACTCTCCAATTTGGTGGCATTAGCCCAGAACTCTGCTGGGGGCAACTCTCAGTAGTTCCTGACTTTTCAGGCATAACCCACTCAGAATTTGAAATACTGATCAAACACATGATTCAGGAGGATTTCCTGTTTCTAGCTGGTGGGCTACTGTCAATGGGAGAAAAAGCAGAACGAGTGTTTGGGCGTAAAAACTTCATGGAACTCTACGCTGTTTTTAGTAGCCCAGTTCTCTATAAAGTTCAAACACCAGCAGGTTACACTGTAGGCTCTCTAGAGCAAGCTTTTGTCGATAAATTAGTTGCACAGATGAGTTCATTTCTTCTCGGCGGTCGGGCTTGGACAGTTATGCATGTTAGCCATGAGGAACGCACAGTTGGAGTTGTTCCAGCCCCCCGTGGTAAAAAACCAAGCTGGGGTGGCTTTGCTCCACAGCTACTAGGCTTTGAACTTTGTCAGCAAATTGCGGAAATATTGCAATCAGAAAGTACTATTCCTTACATTGATGCTAAGACGCAAGTTGTGTTAGATGAGTACCGTTCTGATCTCAGGCCATTAATAACAGAAGTTCAATCAAGCATCCAATTAGAAACAGATCGGGCGCTGTGGTGGACTTTCGCAGGTGGACAAATTAATCACACCCTCAAATACGGTCTGCAATTTCACCATGATTGGAAGATTACCTCTGACAACTTCAAGTTAAAAATTGAAGGCGATAGTGTTGGTTATGCAACTTTAAGTTTAGCGATCGCTCAGATGAGTACTTCTGCCTTTTGGGAAGCTCCAGCTACCCAGCGCTTCATCCTTTCGCAATTACCAGAATATCGTCTAAGTAAGTTTCAGAGAGCGTTGCCAGAAGTGTGTTCTCTCGAAATTGTTAGCAATTATTTGCTAGATATGCCAGGAGTAATTAAATTTTTGAATTTAAATAAACTTGAATAATTTTACCTCAGTAACAAAGCCACTTTGAGCGAGATACCTTAGATTGAACTAAAATCAAGTCAAAGTTTAAAAGACTGTGGGTTGCGCTCATCATCACCTACGCTTGTTATCAAAACTCCCTGTCTGCGAAAAATCCTTTCCAGTTTAATTTTGGGAATCAATGGTTCCTATGAGGCTAAAGAGTGCCCAAAACTTCTGTGTAAAATATTGTGGCATCTGCGCGAAAAAGAAATTTGTATCCAATTGATAAATTCCTTAGCAAGGGACTCGTATTTTCCATAGATTTGCTGTATCTTGTTTATTCCGTGCAATTATTAACACCCAATTTCTCCAAATTTTGCTGTCATCCAAATTTTCAGCCAATGCTTTTGGAGAGCAGTGAATGAAAACTTTTAATACATAGATATGAAGATCATCAAAAAATCCGACAAGCTGACTCTGAAGAAAATGATGGAAATCCAACACGCTGAAGACCAAAATCTTCAAGCTGATACCGTCAATTCTTCAGCCCCTGTGGTTGATGAGCAACCAGCAGCAATTCCAGTGGCTAGAGTTCCTGACTATATTCCATTCTTTGACAATCCTCCAGTACAGTCTGTTGGCAACTCTGGCTGGCAGATTTCTGACATTTGGCGGGATATCCGGGTGGATGATTTTTGTGGGTGATACTCCTGATAAACATAGGCAAAAAAGAATACGTTGCTCCTGTGGTGTACGTACTGTCACAAACAGGAGTTGCTCTTTGGTAAAGAAGCCTACCAAATAATCGACGATAGCATTAAAGTTGAGTGCGTAGACGTTTAGGCGGCAAGGCGATAGACATTGCAATAGCTCAATGGGTAAACGAAAGAGAAAACATCAGAAGACATCCTTCCCTTGGATGCTAGAAGAAGAGAATCTGTTCATTGCAAGGACTGGTAACGAAATAGTTACAGATGCAGGATGGGAGAAAATTTCATTTGAAGAAGCAAGAAAATTGTTTAGTCCCGAAACTTTTCAAGAGTGGTACGAACTGTTTCTAGAAAATACAGATATCTCGGAAATACTTTCAGAATCTAACGTAGATATAGATTTAGATGATGAATCAGCAATAGATAAGTTTTTACAAAGGAGCAACTGGACACCAAAACAAGTCAATTTAGTTGTAGCGAAGGCTATCTATAAAAATCATGCCTGGGTGAGAGGATTGCTGATTTCTACACCTGATGTTGAAGAACCCTACTTTCAAAATTATGAAATGGAGGCAATTCGTTTAGGAGTCCAATTGCGGAAATACATCAAAGAAGATATTCCAGTAATTAATGACTGCAAGAATGCTGTCAGACATTTACATGGGAGATATGCCCTCATTGGCTGGCAACCAAGAAATTGTGTGACAGCAGCTCACAACCTAAAAATATCTCAAGCAACTAAGGTTTACAATGAACTTCTCTGGGATGAAGATTGGGTAGATGAAGAAGACTGTTCAGGAGATTGACAGCTTTGATGATATCGTTGAAGTGACTTGGCTTTTGCTAGACAATGATTGCGTCTAGAAGCGATCGCAGCGCTGCAATTGGTAGAAGCTGGAAAAATTAACCTGGATGTCTCTGTAAAACAATATCTACCAGACTTCACTCTGGCTGATACCTAAACGGCTGATCAGATCACGAATCATTGTGAGGTCTGATTGAGACTTGCAAGTGCAGCTGCGATTCGCCCAGATGCCTTTGGTCGTTTGTACATTCGTTCCATGTAGTCCACCAGCGTGGGGAAAGTGGCGAGTAGCTGAACTTCGTTCGCCCAATCCAGTGTGTAAGCAAGCACAAAATCAGCCACTGTGACTTGTTCACCCACTACAAACTGCCGATCCAACAGATGGTTCTCTAAAACGACAGCCATACTGGTGAAGTCTTGCCGAGCGAGAGGTATTTCAGCAGGCAATCTCAACTCTTCTGGGTATATAAACGTGTGGCGAGCGATACGCCATAGCGGCTGCTCCAATTCGGTGGCAGTAAAGAGGAGCCAACGATAAAGCTGTGCTCGTAGAAGCAAGTCTGTAGGTACTAGGTTAGATTCTGGGTACTTCTCACCGAGGTACAAAGCAATGGCTACGGATTCAGTGATGATATGTTCGCCATCGATGAGCACAGGGAGCTTGCCAGTGGGATTGATGGTGAGAAAATCGGGTGTACGGTGTTCACCTGCCCGCATGTTGATGGAGATTGCTTCAAATTCCACCCCAAGTTCCTGGAGAACCCAACGAACCCGAATTGATCGTGTGGGAGCAAATTCATAGAGTTTCATGAATCAACCTCAGTGATGTGCAAATATCTTTCATCTTCTTGTATCAATGGGTGTGCTAATGTTTCGATGAGTTCGCTTTCTTTGTATTCCACTGGTTGTTCTGTTGTAGTTCACACTCCTGCTCCTTCCCTTTCAGCCTCAACTGGATGGGTTGCTTCGGGTTCCATGTAAATCAGTTCCCAAATGTGACCATCTAAATCCTGAAATCCATGCGCGTACATAAATCCGTGGTCTTGAGGTACATTGTAGGTTGTGCCACCAGCAGCAACGGCTTCACGAACCAGCTGATCCACTTTTTCTCGGCTCTCAACTGATAAGCACGTCAACACTTCGGTACTTTTTGTGGCATCGCAAATCGGGTTCGGCGTGAATGTTTTGAATTTCTCATGCGTCAAAAGCATCACAAAGATGGTTTTGGACACAATCATGCAGGTGGCCGTTTCATCGGTAAATTGGGGGTTGAACTGAAAGCCAAGTTTTGTAAAAAACTCGATGGATTGCTGGATATCTTTGACGGGTAGGTTGACGAAAATTTGAGTACTCATGGTTGGTTTCTCCTGGTGTAGTTAGTTGTTGGTCAGTGGTCAGTGGCTATTTACAAAGGACAAATGGCACGCTCGTTAACGCCAAACCAATTACCTATAAGGCTTTTGGGTGTCGGGTGTCGGGTGTAGTGAAGAAGGAAAATATTTATGTTCGTACTCGATATTTGGTTTTCTTAATTTGACCTGCAACCCCACACCCTACCCCCGACACCCTGCCTACACAAGCTTTCAGCTTTTCAAGCGTGCCATTCGGACAAAGGACAAAGGACGAATGACAGATGTTGGTATAGGCTCAGATGGTTTGTTCGCAGTTGATCATCCACGGTGTCCCAAACTGATCGGTCAACATGCCAAAGCGCGATGACCAGAAAGTTTGCGCGATCGCCATCTTCACCTTGCCGTTTTCTGCTAGAGCGTGAAAAAGCCGTTCTGCCTCAGCGATTTCAGGAACGCTAATTTGTACGTAGAAACCTTGCGGGGTTTCAAAGTATCCTGGTGGGCAGTCAGATCCCATCAGGAGGCGATCATCTAGTTCAAGGCAAGCGTGCATGATTTTGTCCTGCCATTCCGGTGAGACATTTTCGGGAGAAGGTGCTTCTTTGTGTGTCATCATCATAGTCATCTTGCCACCCAGACATTGTTCATAGAACTTGAACGCTGCCTCACAGTTGCCGTTGAACATCAGGTAAGAATTGAGTTTCATTGATTTCTCCTTTTGTAATCGATTCTGCGTTTTGATGAGCGGATCGTTCGCATATAAACATCATTTGCGCGGTTGTTGATGACGTTACTCTTGCTGCTGCGTTTCAAGTTGAGCGCGAATGCGGTCTGACTGCTCCCTTAAGGCGGGTGTCAGGACTTCACCAAAATCCTCTGCCTCGAATACGGGACGAATCTCAATCTCGGAGTCTCCTGGCATAGGGTTAGGGCAGCGCTTTACCCAAGCAACTGCCTCTTCCATTGAGTTCACCTGCCACAGCCAGTACCCTGCCACTAGCTCCTGCGCTGGAGTGAAAGGTCCCTGGGTGACGGTGCGATCGGTTCCTGAAAAGTGAACTCGCACCCCTTTTGAGCTAGGATGAAACCCCTCAGCGGCGAGCAAGATACCTGCCCTGGCTAATTCTTCGTTGTACTGCCCCATTTCAGTTAAAAGCTGTTCGCTCGGCATGACCCCAGTTTCGGAGTCTTGGGTTGCTTTGACAAAGACCATGACTTTCATTGTGAAATCTCCTGTTGAATGGTTTTGAGTTAGATTGCAAGGGGTTGGGTGTGCTGATTAGCGCAAAGCGCAACTCCGAAGGAACCGCTAATCAGCAGCGACACGCTTGAGTTCATCAATCTCGATCTTCTTCATTTGCAGCATGGTAGTGGTCACTTTTTGAGAGGTTGCCGCGTCGGGGTGGTTGAGTAACTCAATCAGAATGCGAGGAATAATTTGCCAGGAGACGCCGTATTTGTCTTTGAGCCAGCCGCATTGCTGTGCGGTTTCATCCCCATCGGCAGACAATTTTTGCCAGTAATCGTCCACGTCCGCCTGGGTATCGCAAAAGATTTGGAAGGAAATCGCCTCGTTAAATTTGAAGGTCGGACCACCGTTCAGTGCTGTAAACGGCTGACCATCAAGTTCAAAGCTGACAGTCATGACGGCTCCGGCTGGTTTCCCGTGAATTTCCTGTCCAGCGTCTCCATATCGACTGACGTGGACAATTTTGGAATTGCGAAAAATCGATGTATAAAACTGAGCGGCGGCTTCGGCTCGATCGTCAAACCATAAACAGGGAGTGATTTTGGAATTGTTTTGCATGAGGGTTCTCCTTGAGTTCAAGCGGTTAAGGACGGTCAGGGCTGTGCTGGTAGTCCCGCAACTTCGATGACAGGACGGATTTCGACGGTGCCGACTTTTGCACCTGGGATGCGGGTGGCGATCGCAATGGCTTCATCCAAATCCTGAGCATTAACGAGGAAGAATCCACCCAATTGTTCGCGGGTTTCGGCAAATGGTCCATCGGTCACGAGTGATTTGCCATCACGGACTTGGACACTGGTTGCGGTTGCAACAGGATGGAGTGGAGCCGTCGCCAGAAATTGTCCTTGAGTATGCAAGTCCTGAGCGAGTTGGGCAGATTCCCCATAGCAATGCTCCCGCTCGGTGTCGCTCATGGCGTTTTCGTCCATATAAATCAGCAGCAAATATTTCATTCGGTTGCCTCCTTTGTGATTAAGTCGAACGGGAATTGTCCAAATCGACACCTGAGTGCAAAAATTTTGTCTAGTACAATTGAACTTATCTCCCTTTATCAGTTAGTCGAACGGCAATTGCTCAAATCGACACCTTGCCCAAAATTCTTTATGTCTTTTTGTCAAAGGTATGGCTTCAACCCCAAAAACAGATGTGGCTCAAGCAATTGCTGCCCTTTATCGAACTGAATGGGGGCGCATTGTCGCTATTCTGATTCGGCTGGTCGGAGATTTTGATGTAGCTGAAGAAGCTGCACAGGCAGCATTTACAGCGGCAGTGAATCAGTGGGAAAGCGACGGTATTCCCGATCGTCCCCGTGCCTGGATTATCCGAACTGCTCGGTACAAGGCGATCGATCGCCTCCGACGACGCACGAAACTGACCGAAAAACTGGAGTGGTATGCGGCATCTGGCTTAATTCCATCCACTGAAGAACCAACTTATGACAGTGATGAAATTGGAGACGATCGCCTGCGATTAATCTTTACCTGCTGTCACCCGGCACTGGCAACGGAAACTCAAGTAGCGTTGACCCTGCGAATGTTGGGTGGACTGGAAACCGACGAAATTGCCCGCGCCTTTCTTATACCGACTGCAACAATGGCACAGCGGTTAGTTCGTGCTAAACGCAAAATTCGAGACGCAGGCATTCCTTACAAAGTACCTGAGACGACTGATCTCGCTCCCCGGATAGAGGCAGTCCTGACAGTCATCTATCTCATTTTCAACGAAGGCTATGCCGCAACCAAAGGAGATGCGATCGTGCGGGCTGACCTCTGCATCAAAGCGATTCGCTTGGGGCAACTGGTGCGGCAATTGCTGGCACCCCAACCCCCATCTGAAGTCACAGCACTGGTGGCGCTGATGTTATTGCACGATTCGCGGCGCAATGCGCGTCTAGATGAGTCAGGCGATTTGATTTTGCTAGAAGATCAGGATCGCAGTCGTTGGAACCATCTACAGATTGCTGAGGCGTTACCTCTGGTAGAGGAAGCGTTGCTCTTTGGAACCGGAGTGTATGCCCTGCAAGCGGCGATCGCAGCCCTCCATTGTCAGGCAACCCGCGCCGAAGAAACAGACTGGGCGCAGATCGTGCGGCTCTATGAGGTGTTGGAACGCTTGCAGCCCTCACCCATTGTTACCTTGAACCGAGCAGTGGCGATCGCAATGGCAGACAGTCCTCAAGCCGCATTTGGACTGATTGATCGCCTTGCTCTAGAACTGGACAGCTATCATCTCTTTCATGCTACCCGTGCAGATTTATTCCGGCGTGTTAGAGCATTAGAGGAAGCGACCCAGAGCTATACACGGGCACTAGAATTAGTGACAAATGACAGTGAGCGTCGTTTTCTGGAACGTCGGTTGCGCGAAGTTCAACCTAACATTCAGTCCGGCTAAGGGTTTACAACAGTTTAAAGCGCCAGGCATCCATGATGCCGTTGAAAAAGAAATGAAAAATCTTCTAACAGGGTGAACTTGTAACTTAACAAAAGGCAAAAGAAGACAAGTCGGCTTAGTACTTTAGTACTGTTATAATCCAATCGTTTCATCAAGTTGTGTTAGGGTGCAGCAAATCACCGATCGGCTCTCTAGCACATCCACATCAACTGATAGAGGATTCCGACATGGATAACAATCCCAGCATTCTCTCGCACGTTTCGATTGGTACTAATGATTTTGAACGAGCGATCGCCTTCTATGATGCTGTGTTGCCAACATTGGGCTGTAAGCGATTTATGGAGCATCCGGGGGCGATCGCCTATGGCAAACAGTATCCCGAATTTTGGGTGGGAACTCCCTTCGACGGGCAACCTGCAACGGTTGGCAATGGAACTCACATTGGTTTTATTGCTCCTACAAAAGAAGCAGTCCACGCCTTCTATGAGGCAGCATTAGCGGCAGGAGGCAAAGATGATGGTACCCCCGGTGGCAGACCCGACTATAGTGAGCCGTATTACGGCTGCTTTGTGCGCGATCCAGATGGACACAAAATAGAAGCCGCCTTCTGGGATGAGCAGCTTGAGCAGCAACTCAACCAGAACAATGGTTGACCAGAGAATGACTCATTTTTAGAGGCAAGATAACACTATGGAATTCCATCGAGGTCGCCTGATTGACCATGTTCATCTACGGGTTGCTGATGTTGCTGCCAGCAAACGGTTTTACCGGGCAGTGTTGCGATCGCTCTTTACGAGATATTGATGGCGAAGGGGACGGCTACTTTTTTGCCGATGAGTTGTTTGTCGAGCAGGCAGATAGTACACCATCAAAAGTTCATCTTGCCTTAATTGCGTCTAGAAGCGATGCCTACGGCGGGCTACGCCTACGCACTTAGGTGCGGTTTGCTTAAGTAATCAACGATAATAAATGTACTCCCGGCTCCTGCTCATCGCCCCACTAATTCTGTTAAAATCGCGTCTTCCAGCACGTAAATTTTGAGGCAGTGCCATGTGTGCAAAGGGATTTGGGCAATCTCAACCTACTAAAATCGATAAACTTATTGAATCTGCGGTGTGTTATTGCCATAAGCGACATCCAGAAGCCTTAGACAGCATCTTTGATTATCTCCCTGTCAACCTCAACCAACGAGTAGTAACGGGGATTTTGGCAGCATTGCAGAAAGATATTGACACTTTGAGTTGGTTTTGCGGCTACATGGCATCAGAAATCAACCGCACTGAGGACAACCAAAAGCCTCATCATCCCATCGCGGAACTTAGCAAAACTCTGATTGAATCGGGGATGGAACCCTTTACTGATTTTATGCCTTACCCAGGTTGCCGCATCGTTATACTCAATTCGGAAAAATTTGAATCATTGCCAGAGTCAGTTCAAGCTGTGGTGCAGCAGGCTTTTGACATCATGGAAAGTACTGGAAAAGAGGCACAAAGGATAAATGATGCCTTACTGCAAGAGTTGGTGGTTCAGGAATAAAAAATTGAATCACAGGAATTGTGGTAAGCGCCAGCCATGTCGCTCTTCATTGAAGCGAACGCGAGTAGCGTCTCGTAGAGACGAAAAAAGAATACAATAACTAACACAGAATCACCTATGAAACTCGCTAATTCACTCAATTTGGCAAATTTTGTTGGTTCTATTTTACTACCTAGAATCGCTAACAATCAAACAGCTACTTCTAACAAGAGTGAAACATCAATTACTTTACCCAGTAATCCCATAAATATCAATTCTCTGCAACCCTTTGATACTGCTGTTATTGCTTATTACATGATGGGTATTGGCAACTTTGAATAAAGCATAGTTTCAGTACAACCTTTGAAAAGCTACTTTACCTCTCCAACCTTGGAGGGGTTTTTAACTGGTGCATTAATCATTAAAATCAACATTATATTACTCCAGAAGGTAGAGACATATTAGAAAAGTTAAAGCACACTAGTAAGAGCAACTTTAACTATTCAATAATGGTATGACAATGTGGCTAAAATATGGTGTAAATGAAGAAGGTATCTTGATATGTATTGAAGATATCAATAGGGGGAAGACTTCACTTCAGTGTCCTTACTGTAATAGCAGTCTAACGGCTAAAAAAGGCAAGGTGAAAGAGCATCATTTTGCTCATAATGAAGAAACCTGCCGCCCCATAGCTAACCGAGAATTTCCTACTCTGCCACTCTATGACAATTTCAACGTTCAATTATCTGGCAAGGATTTGGCACAGTTAAAGCTGCTTTGGCAGGAGTACGGAGCCAAAAATTACCCTATTAGTTCCTACTTAATTACTTCTGGTTTACTCAAAGCAGGAGTGTTAAGAAAAAACCTATACTTAACCCCAACAGAATATGAATTTAGTGATTTGGGTAAAATTCCCGTTGGAGCGCTAGACTTTGCGCGGTTCAATGATGTCCAGGAGCCACTATTACTTAAAAAACTGCTGAAGCTAGAGCTAGCTTTTAAACACGCCGAGTACAAAAATGCTCCAGATTTAGCATATCGATTTACTGATTTCAAGCTGTATCGCGCTCAACTTCAACGTATTCTATCCTGTACACTATATTTTTTAGAAATACAAACTAATATTAGCACTTTGTACAAGATAGGAGTAACCCAAAGACCCGTTATCAAGCGAGTGGCAGAAGTAAAAATAGATTTACTTGCTCATTATTCGAGTGCTGCTATTAAAGTATTAGGAACTTGGGAACATAGGGGAAATATTGAATTATATTTCAAACACCGTTATCAAAGCTTTAATCATCCCATAGGGAGTTTAACTGAGTACTATAAATTTAATGCTGAGGATACCGAAATGGTACTGCGTGACCTACAACAAATGCAACCTAAAATACTATCTCAAGATGAAATAGATATTTTTGAGGAGAATTATAGCTGGGAGCAAATTGCTGTGTAGTATTCTCATAATCCCGTAGGAAAATATAATTAATTACCAAATAAAAATAATTATTTTATTGCTATATCTCTAAATACTCTACGGGAGCTATGCGGTTTTGTCAGATCCGGTAAACAAGGTGCGATCGCTAAATTATTTTCTCCGTAATATAAATAGAATTATACTTGATAAGGCGTATTAACACTTAAAAAGTCAAGATGAGTTTGAGTCACAAGTTGCAAGACTCTCTTTTTTGACCCTAAAAAAGCTAGGATTCCCTTTGAGCAATAATTTTGAGACAGGGATTATCTACCTTAATGGAAAAAAGTATATGTGCAACTCTAGATTTGAGCAAATCATTATCAAACTTTTCTTCCGAGGTGACAAAATGTTTAGAATTGACGAATATCACGGAGTGGAATGGGAAAATTCTTGAAGAAAGAGAAAGAAAAATTAGAGAACTTGCACTTATTTTAGCTGGTCAATGTATTGCAATTTTATTGTATAACCTTTCACAATCTCAGTCAGCCAATCAAACAGCGATGAATCAGACAAAAAGCTGGTGGGATGGCAATATGCAAAAACACGGTTATCGAAAGCGAGAAATATTAACAGTCGGAAATGTTTTAGTTACTCTAAAATTACCATATATGGTAAAAAAAGCTTCAACAGCTACGACCAAAAATAAAATCTCCACTCAGGGATTATACCCGTTATTAAAGTGGTTGGGAATGTCAGACGGCTTAACCCCATTAGTATGGTCAACAGTTGCCCAATACGGCGCAATCACTAGCTCATTTGAAGCCGCTTGTACAACTTTGACGGGTTGGGGAATTAACCTTAGCTTAAAACGAATTGAACGTTTAACATATAAATTTGGTCAAATTGGGATCAACTTACGTCAATCTAAAATCTTAAATCGGCAATTAGGGAATTTAGCTGAAGGTAATATTCTTAAAGGCCAAAGAGTTGTCATCGCCGTAGATGGTGGTCGGAGTAGAATCCGACTTAATAAAAAGGGTAGAAAAAATTCCAAAACCAAGCGGCACGGGTTTATCGGCAAATGGGTTGAGCCAAAATTATTCACAATTTATGTTGTTGATGAGCAAGGTAAAAAAATAAATAGTTCTGAGATTCCTATTACGAATGATGGCACTTATGAAGGATATAAAGCACTTTTGGAGATTTTAGAAGCAGATTTAGTTGAATTAGGAATTAGTCAAGCAAAACAAGTCTTATTAATCGGGGATGGGGCGGAGTGGATCTGGATACATATCCCCCCACTTTTGACAAGATTAGGATGCCCAGTCGAAACTTATCAGCTATTCGATTTTTATCATGTTACGGAAAATTTAAAAGTATTTGCGGACGCGGCTTTTAATGAAGAATCACAGTCTAAGGAATGGTTTATAAAAGTTAGAAAGAGTTTAAAAAAAGGTAAAGCTAAATCCTTAATCAGCCAGATGGATGAATTGATTGCTGTAGCTACTGGAGAGCGGTGTAAGATTATGGTAGTTAAGCGAAATTATATTTTAGATGCTTATCGGAAAGGACGTTTAAATTACGATAAAGCAATAAATAAAAAACTACCTATTGGCAGTGGTGCAATTGAGAGTTTAATCCGCCAAGTTGTCAATTTAAGAATCAAAGGAAACAGTAAATTTTGGTTGAAAGAAAATGCAGAAATTATGTTACATCTGCGTTGTCAATGGATAGCTAAAAGTTGGGATAATTTTTGTGCTTCCATCTTTAATTCCTTTATCAAACCAGAAACTGCTTGATAAATTTTATACCTTAGCTCTACTTTCAACTTGTTATTTAGTTTAATTAACACTAAGTATAAAAGGCTAATTGTAGATATTTTTGTTAATAATCGTCAAAAACCTTGCTAGTAATCTTTTTGAGATATCTCATCAAGATGAATTCACGTGGCTACCAGCGTATATTTAGTAAATAAAATTACTTCTTACTTAGATTTGATTTTTGCGATCGCTTGTTTTTTACTGGATCTGACTAAACCGCATTGCTCCCATACTCTACCACTGATGATAAGGCGACTGCCAACTCTTGATACAGCAGTATTTACCGAGGAGCGATGGCGTAACCGCCCAGCGTAGCTGATCGCAGTGGTCAAGTGCATTACTTGAGACTATGCACTCATAGATTCAGAAGCCAGCAAACCCGACATCTCCAATACTCGCTGTGACCAAGTAGACGCAACAGATGCAATATCCGTAATTTCCATTGATTTGTCCCAAACATTGATCCAGTTTTGTAATAAGTCTTGGAGTTGATTTAATTCAACATTATTTATTTCACTTTTTTGTTGTATTAAAGACACGTACAACAAACTTTCTGACAACAATATTGGAGCTAATTCATGAATTGCACTCTTTTGTGACCAAGAGTTAAGGCGTGCCAAACTAGCTGCCAATTCTCCTAATTGTTGCGCGTGGGGTTGACGTAAAAAACTCGCTTCAATTGCACTCCAGTTAGGCATTACAATCCTCCTAGCAATTGCTTGGTAATTTGGCTAACTTGTTCTCGAATTTGGTTAGACTGTATTATCATACTACGGTTATTCTGGCTTGGGCGAATGTTGATGATTGACTCAAACACGATTTCTTGAGTCAAAGGAGACCAATCCACACCCCAAATATCTCGTTGTCTGCTACCGTCTTTGAGTAACTCTTGTTCGCATTCGTAATGGCGAACGCCACCACCTGCAAGAACTTTGCGTTCGATGTCTACTGCTATTTTAATGAATACATCCCAAGTTTTCACCATTTCGTCTATTTCTTCACGACTAGCAGGCTCACGGATTATTAAAATCAATTGAATTTAGTCCCAAGTAGCAATTAACAAGATCATTCCATAGATTAGTGAATCACGCTAAACAATTGAACATAACCCAAGTGAGTAATTTTATTTGTGGTGTTGTGGCAAGACATGGAGAATACACTCTTGAAATCGACTACCTTAAGTTATTAAAGTACTTTGCAACACAACCGAAGCACTACCTCCAGCCTTGGACGATCGCGCCGCCGAAAATGCTACGATTCACCTCGCTGGTGAAGATGCTATAGGGAAAGGCGGGATCAAGGGCACTGCTCTCGTCCAGCGTCCGGATCTGTTCCGGGGTGAGGCGGATGTCCAATGATGCCAGATTGTCATGCAGTTGATCGAGCAAGCTTGCACCCAGAATCGGCGAGGTAATGCCAGACTGCACTGAAACCCAGGCAAGGGCGACCTGTGCCAAGGGGCGATCGACTTGGGTTGCCACCGTTCGCAGGGTATCAAGGACGCGCCAGTTACGATCGGTGAACATCTGGTTGCCGAAAGGATTGGGGCCAATCAGCCGTCCTTGACCGCTCGCCCCCGCCTCCTCGCGCTGGTACTTGCCAGTGAGGAAACCGGCAGCAAGCGGACTCCAGGCACAGATGCCGAGACCGCATTCACGGGCGGCGGGCAGATGTTCGCGCTCAATGCTGCGTTCAACGAGCGAATACGCCAGTTGCATGGCGATGGGCCCAGGAATGTTATGCGCTGTGGCGATTGCGGCTGCCTTGGCAGTGTACCAGGCTGGCACATTTGAGAAGCCGAAGTAGCGGATCTTGCCGACGCGCACCAGGTCGCCGAACGACTGTAGTACTTCTTCGACGGGCGTCACCATATCCCAGGTGTGCATCCAGTAGAGGTCAACGTAGTCGGTACGGAGGCGGCGCAGCGAACCCTCAAGCGCCCGATGCATGTTTTTGCGTCCGTTGCCGCCTGCATTCGCGTTGCCCGGTTCGCCGCCGTAAAAGCTGAACTTGGTTGCAAGCACTAGTTGGTCGCGTAGGCTGCGATCGGCGATATAGCTACCAATCAGTTCCTCGCTGCGACCCTTGGCATACACATCGGCGGTGTCGATGAAGTTGCCGCCAGCATCGACATAGGCATGGAAGATGGACTCAGAAACCTCGTCGGGTGCACCCCATCGCGGAGTCCCGAAGGTCATAGTGCCGAGGGTGAGCGGGCTGACGATCAAGCCGGAGTGTCCGAGAGTGCGGAAGGCGGTAAGGCTCATAGGTTTCTTTTCTGGCTGAAACAACAAAGTCGATGAAGAGTACTGAGTTAAAAGTGCTGAGTGCTGAGTAAGAAGAGGAGTACTGAGTACTCAGAATGGTAAAAGTGTCTTGTATGTGTCAATCAAGCTCATGACGCAAAGAAGGGACACAGAAGTGATGTCTTCAATACCTAGAAGGCGCTGGCTGTCGGGCGGACAATGATTTCGTTGACATCGACATCATCCGGTTGGGACACAGCAAATAAGACAGATTGGGCGATCGCCTGAGGAGTGAGGGCAGTTTTGCGGAGTTCTTTCAAGAAGCCTTTTACTGCATCGTCCGTGATATCAGAGCCGAGTTCGGTCTCAACGACACCGGGGGATATGATGGTCACGCGAATGTTCTTCGACTCCTGGCGCAGTCCATCAGATATCGCCCAAACAGCATATTTTGTCGCGGAATAGACTGCACTGGTTGGCCCTACCATGTGAGCAGCGATCGACGCAGTATTGATAAACTGTCCGCCGCCTTGTGCTTCCATGATCGGTAAACCAGCCGCAATGCCGTTCAATACGCCACGGATATTTACATCAATCATGGTGTCCCACTCCTCGACTTTCAGGGCATTCATTGGAGACAAGGGCATCACACCTGCATTGTTGAAGATCACATCGACGCGACCAAATTTTTCTTTAGCAAAATGAATGAATGCTTTCACATCCTCGTGATCGGTGACATCCACTGCTTTGAATTCTGCAATGTTTCCCTGGTCGCGGATCTCTTTGACAATAGCTTCTAGCTTTTCTGTACGCCGTGCCCCCAGAACTACATTTGCACCGTTTTGAGCAAGTAACTTCGCGGTGGCTTCACCGATGCCACTACTGGCTCCAGTGATCACAATAACTTTGTTTTCTACATTTAACATGATGACTGTCCTTGCTGTTGAGGTTGATTTGACTTAGAGAAATATGCCTCTAGAGACTTCAATTCTTTGGGTATTTACTCATCGGTTTCCGCGATGGGTGAATGCCCACCGGATACTGTTGGCGAATGTAATACATTATTGTCTTGTTAAGTATTACGTAAGCTCAAACCTTCAATCTGTAGTTGCGGCTTTGAGTTGTAACACTTTTGTCCGTGCGTTTGTAACACTTTCGCCAACAGTATCCCACCGTAGGCGATCGCAGAAACAACACTGTTCACTTTTGCCTCACTGCTGCGATCCGTCACGATTACACCAACCCCTTTTTTCGCCAGTCCTTGGCTCGCTCCTGTGACTAAAGCAATTTTTGCCTTGTTTCTCTTCATTGCCTCATCCTTTCAGCCTTGTCTTTCAGCATGGGTTCATCATAAGGTTGAAAAGCTTTTCCCTAAATACACAAACCTTGCAGATGATTGCCTAATCCTCTCAAGTCAGGCGTTGGCAAGGGAGAAATATTCTCTATAATGAGCGTATGAAGATGGTATCAGTCAGGAATGAGCGCGTGGTGATTGAAACACTGAACTATGAAGCGGCAATCAGCAAGTGTGACGAACTAGCAGCATTAGTCGCTCGGCACACTGACAGTAGGGGAAACGGTGTTCATCCAACAGCAATTAGTCAGTTAGAATTCATGCGGGAATCTGATACTTCAGCCGCAATGCAGGGGGTCACCGAACCGATTCTCGGCATTGTCGTTCAAGGTAAAAAAGAAGTGTTGCTGAATGAGGAAACCTATGGGTATGGCGTGGCTCAATATCTAGTGGTTTCGGTGGATTTGCCGCTCTGTGGATGTGCGATCGAGGCGACACCTGCGAAGCCGTATCTAGGATTTAAGCTAGATTTAGACCCCGTTCAACTCTGTGACATTATTGCTCAAACTAACCCAGGCATGGGTAAGAAAGAAAACTCGGTTAGAGGCTGGTTCATCAGCGATGCCGATCCATCGTTGATTGATTGTGCTATCAGGCTGACACGGCTTTTGGACACACCGCAGGATATTCCATTCCTAGCACCAATGATCGTCCGCGAAATCTACTACCGTTTGCTAATTGGTGAACAAGGTGAAGCAGTTCGCCAAATTGCCACATCGGGCAGCAATATGCAGCGCATTGCTGAAGTGATAAAACTTATCAAGGCTGATTTTACAAAGCCACTGCGGGTTGAGGATCTAGCTCTTCAAGCCAATATGTCTCCTTCCTCGTTCCATCGCCATTTCAAAGAAGTCACCTCCATGAGTCCCCTGCAATATCAAAAGCAATTAAGACTATTGAAAGCGCGTCACCTGATGCTTGCCGAGAATGCCGATGCGACCCATACTGCCTATCAGGTGGGGTACGAAAGTCCTTCACAGTTTAGTCGCGAATATTCTCGGATGTTTGGTGCGCCTCCTATGAAGGACATTGAACGATTACGAATAGCTTGAGCAAAGACTGTGAGTTCGCTACAGCAAACATCCAGACACATAGCTTTTAATTTATAAGAAGTAAGTTGATCAATATAAATTTGTGTATGAGAGCCAAATGTTAAAAGAACTTCACCTCCAACAAGTTGGTCCAGCTGCCCATTTTGATGTCGCATTTGCCGATAGGCTCAATATATTTACAGGTGATAATGGTTTAGGTAAAAGTTTTTTACTCGATATTGCATGGTGGGTGATGACTACAAATTGGGCGGAGCAACCAGCGTACCCACAGCGAGTCAGAGGTGAAAATCCACAAATTACAGCCGTAGTTAGCAATAAAAAAAATATAAGAGAGTATCAGAGCCAGTTTGACTTTTCTGAACAGCAATGGCGTAATTTACAAATGCCGCCTTTATTAAAAGAGGTAGTTATTTATGTGCGGGTTGATGGTAGTTTTTCTGTTTTTGACCCAGCTCGCCAACGCGATATTCCTTTTGACTTTAATCCAAATACACTTTGGAATGGATTAAAGTCAAAAGATAAAGTTATTTGTAATGGTCTAATTCAAGATTGGGTTACATGGCAGAATCAACCCAATAAATATCCATTTGAACTCTTTTCTAATGTTATTAAAAAACTTGCACCTCACCCTTCCGAATGGATAAAACTGGGAGAACCAACGCGAGTTTCTATTGAAGATGTGCGCGATATTCCTACAGTTAATCTGCCTTATGGGAATGTTCCTGTTACTCAAACATCAGCCGGAATGAAGCGTATTCTGGGACTAGCTTATTTACTAGTGTGGACTTGGTACGAACATAAAAAAGCTTCCGAACTGCGACAACAAAAGCCAGTAAATCAGATAGTTTTACTAGTTGATGAAATTGAATCTCATTTACATCCTCGTTGGCAGAGGGTGATTTTACCAGCTATTTTATCTGTGGTGACAGAGTTACAACCCAGGATGAAGATACAGGCTTTAGTAACTACTCATTCTCCACTTGTTCTTGCTTCCTTAGAGCCAAATTTTAATGAGCAAGAAGATCAACTATTTTTATTTAAATTACAAGATAGAGAGGTTAGCCTTGACGAAGTACCTTGGTCAAAACAAGGGGACATAGTTGGATGGTTAACCTCAGACATTTTTGGACTCAAACAAGCCCGTTCCAAAGAAGCAGAAATTGCAATTGAAGCAGCAGAGGCTTGGATGCGTGCTGATGATATGAATGCGTTTCCAGAAAATCTGAGAATACCAACACAAATTCATCAGGAACTTCAAAGAGTTTTACCAGGACATGACCCATTTTGGCCCCGTTGGATAGTTACAACGGAGAAAAGAAATTTTGGGTTATCAGAGGTATAACACAGATGATAAGTAAGAATTCAGAAGTCAGAATTCAGGAGCCAGAATAAATGAGACAACCAGCCAAGACATTCCAAGATTTGATAGTTTGGCAAAAAGCACACCAGTTTGTTTTATTGGTATATCAATTTACTGGTCAGTTCCCTAAATCGGAAATATATGGACTTGCTTCCCAATTTAGACGAGCAGCAATCTCTATTGCAGCAAATATAGCTGAGGGTTTTAAGAAAAAGGGAGCAGCAGATAAAGTTCGTTTTTTAAACATTGCACAAGGTTCTTTAGAAGAATGTCGCTACTATTTAATTCTTTCAAAAGACCTTGACTATGGTGACACATCAGGATTAATGCTTCAAATTGAGGAAGTTAGTAGGCTACTAACAAGCTATGCTAACTCCATTCTGAATTCTGACTCCTGACTCCTGAATTCTTACAATGATGCCATTTAACCCTCCTCAAGAACCGCCTGATTTTGATAAAAAAGTGCGACAACTAGGAAATGCTTGGTTGGCAAAAAACCCAGATCCCAAAAAAGGAACCAGAGATTATTGGTCGCCTTTCAAAAGTGATTTAGCTGATGGATTTAGTAATCTGTGTAGCTATAGCGTAATGTATGAACCAGTTGGTACAGTAGATCATTATCGCAGCCGTGAAAATTATCGCAATTTAGCTTATGAATGGAGCAATTTACGCTTTGCTTCTGCTTGGATAAACAGTAGTAAAGGTACGCTTGATGACCAGGTACTTGACCCTTTGGATTTGGGAGAAGATTGGTTTGAAATTTTGCTTCCTTCCCTACAATTAGTATTAACAGTTGACACCCCCCGCGCTAAAAGCGACGGGGATTCCTGATTCAGTGAGACAACTTACCAAGCAGACTTACATCAACTTGGCAGAGGTCGAACTCTCCACAGGCGTTAATTTGGGTATGCCCTACCCTATTTAGACCACTAGCTAAAATATTCAGAGCTGCGTTATGGTCACGGTCTAATACAGTGCCACAATGCAAACAGCAATGGGTTCTCTGGCTCAATGTTTTAATGACTTGCTTACCGCAATGTGAGCAGTTTTGACTTGTATAGTGAGGCGGCACGGCAACCGTGACTTTACCAAACACCTTACCAAAATACTCAACCCAATCTCGAAACATTGACCAACTTACATCACTGATTGACTTAGCTAATTTGTGATTTTTAACCATGTTCCGCACTTGCAAATCTTCATAGGCAATGAGGTCGTTAGACCAAACTACGCACCTTGCTGTCTTAACTGCAAAGTCTTTACGCTGCCTTGATACTTGCAAATGTTTTCTCGCTAACTGCTTTATAGTTTTTTTACGATTAGCAGATCCTTTCTTACGCTTAGAAACTTTGCGTTGCAACTTTTTTAGTTGCCGCTCTGATTTTCTAAGATAGCGAGGATTGTCTACAACTTGACCATTACTATCGGTATAGAAATGATTCAAACCAACATCTAAGCCAATCGTGGTTTTAGATGGTTCGATCTCTTCTCTACGATCAACATCTACACAGAACTGAGCATAGTAACCATCAGCCCGTCTAACCAGTCTGACTCGTTTAATCTGCTCAATCTGGTAGAAATTTAAGTCACGGCTACCAATTAACTTTAATCTGCCAATCTTGAACCCATCAGTTAAGGTAAGATATTTCCTGTCTTCAGAAAGTTTCCATCCAGTTTGCTTATATTCAACTGAATGACCACGTTTCTTAAATTGTGGATATCCTTTCTTTCCTGCTATTTTCTTTTTGCAGTTATCAAAGAATCTGGCAATACCTGACCACGCTCTTTCTGCACTTGACTGTCTTGCTTGTGAGTTCAATCTGTTGGCAAATTCAAACTCTTTTGCAAGCACAGCCATGAACTTATTAAGATCGTATCTGTCAGCGCCGCGATTATCCATCCAATACCTCAAAGCCTTATTACGGCAAAACAAAGCAGTACGAATCGCCTCGTCAATTAGGCTGCACTGTTCTGTTTTACCTTTTAATTTTGCTTCAAGAACTAGCATGGATTTAATCAATTTTATGTACTGTATTCTAACATGAATCTATTTTTATGATAAATGGATAAAAGTTCAATGAACTTGTCACAGACTATTAAGTAGCACATCGCGTTATATATTTCTGTTAGAGCAGTTTCTTACCAAAAGAGTTATTTTTCTATTTTTTTACTCATATATACAAACGTGCTTGCATTATCAATAGGCAGTATGTAACTTGGCTATTGTGCAGTTTATTAGGACATGAACTGAAATTGAGTTGTATTTGAGTTGAGCTATACCTGTACTAAACTGACATGATTTGTAAATTATTTTTTAATCTACAAACAGTTTTGCAAGGTGCTAGTTTAATTCGCTTTCAATTGATGAAGTCTTTCAGTTGGAATAGAGTTTAATGATATGTGAAAACGTTATCTACACCCAGAAAACACTTGCCGAAAGATACGGGATTTCCATTGCCGCTTTACAACGGTGGTATCCCTATGCCGGTATAGTCAAACCCCGAAAGCGGGGAGGATATTTTGATGCAACAACAGTCGAGATTGCGGATGTTTTCTACGTTGCTATCAAGATTCGGCGGTTGACTTGTGAGGAATATTTACAGCAGGTGATTCCTGCTGGTGGCTTAGATGCTTATTTGCAAAAAGTCAATGACGTAAGCCTTTATGACTTTTTGACTAAGCATATATCTGATGAAGAAAAAAATAACCCAATTGTGCAAGCAGTAATTAGGAGAATTGAGCGAAATGAAGCATATCAACAAAGTGGCAGAGACTTTGCAGGTGTCGCCTGATGTAGTACGTACCTGCTGTCGGTTGTTAGATTTAGCTTTGCAGCCAAATGATACGCTTGATGAAACAATTGAACAGCAATTAGTTCAACTTAAAGAGACAGCCTCCCGTGAAGGTATGTCCCTTGAAGAAGCTGCCCAGCACTTGATTGCAATGCGCGATCGCAAATCAGAAGTAGGCGAACATAAGTTTGACAAGCGCGAGTACATCAAACAGCGATTTGGCATAGACCCAGAACAAGCTTCACCCGACAGCTTTGTAGGAATACTTTACCGAGATGCAGATAGGGGTATTCAGTTAGGGGAATTACGCCATAAGGTGGTGCTTGAATCTTCGACACTTGCTCTAGAAGAATTTGTTTTTCATGGCAGCAGTTTACTTGGTGAAGGTGATACTTCCGTTCCTCCTGGTTACGATGAAGCGCAAGAGCGAATTAACTCGCGCATCGATAACGATTTTTTCGGCAAAGTGAACTGGGGGGAAGAGACTCATCCACTGTTGGTCGGTACATCGACACCGCAGCCGAGACAGTTGAAGTCCTCGCAGCCGAAAACCGGGCAATCTCCGAAGAAATAGTAGCTCAAATGCTACCCATCTGCTATCAAATACGGGATGAGAGTTTACTCAACTTGAGAAAGACATCTACCCAGGCAGTTGGTATAAATTTACTTTCGGTAGTAGCTGGGACTGTGATTGGGACGTGGGTAGCAGTCCCCCCAACTCAAGAGAGACAAGAAATTCCGAGTATTCAGCCAATTTTGATTGGTGTGGGTATAGGTGAATTAGTTGGTTTGATTCTGGCGCTAGTAATAATTTGGTTTACCAGGGACGAACAAAAAACCTAATCAACTTTTCAAAATCAAGGGAATTACTCATTTTAGTCGCATTATTGCCAGGGAGCAAGTATGAGTGGGGAGCAACGCGAAAAAGTGAGATCATCGTCTAATGAGCAGGGGGAGCAGGGGA